>JBBPIG010000005.1:73689-287446 GCA_038040445.1 Acidobacteriota bacterium
TGCTTTCTTGGGCTCTTCCTTCGCCGGCGGTGGCTCTGCTTTCTTGGGCTCTTCCTTCGCCGGCGGTGGCTCTGCTTTCTTGGGCTCTTCCGTAGGCTGAGGAGAGGCTTCCTTCGCGCTCTCGGTTGCCGCCGGCTTCGTTTCACCGCCGTTGATCACTGCGACCACCGTGTTAACGGGAACGGTTTCACCCTCCTGAACCTTTATCTCGGAGAGCACGCCCGAGGTTGGCGCAGGGATCTCAGCGTCGACCTTATCGGTCGAGATCTCAAACAGCGGTTCGTCGCGTTTGACCGAGTCGCCGACTTGCTTGAGCCACTTTACAATCGTTCCTTCGGCGATGGACTCTCCCATCTGCGGCATCTTTACTTCTTCGCTCATAATTCTCCAATCTGATTAGTCCGTAGTCCGTGGTCAGTAGTCCGTGGCGAGGCCGGATCATCTCGCCGCGACTACGGACCACGGACCACGGACCACGGACTATTCAATACGCTGCCAACGCGCGAGCCGCCTTCACCACATCGTCCACTTGCGGCATAAAGAATTCTTCCAGCGGAGGCGCGTAAGGTACCGGAGTATCGATCGAGGTCACCCTCATCACCGGGCCATCCAGGTATTCGAACGCTCCCTCGTTTATGACCGCGGTCAGCTCGCCGGCCATACCGCCTGTGCGTGTTGCCTCGTGCAGAATGATGACCTTGCTCGTTTTCTTAACCGATTCCAAAACGGCTTCGCGGTCAAACGGCAGAAGCGTTCTCAGATCAATCACCTCGGCGTCTACGCCCTCTTTCTGCAAGCTGTCCGCGGCTTCAAGCGCCGTGTAGACCATCGCGCCATACGTGATGATCGAGAGGTCGCGCCCTTCGCGACGGATCGCCGCCTTGCCGATCGGCACGATGTAATCGTCCGTCGGGACTTCTTGCTTGATCTTCGGATTGCGGTACAAAAACTTGTGCTCGAAAAACAGCACCGGGTCTTCGTCGCGAATCGCGGCTTTGATCAAGCCTTTCGCGTCGTAGGGCGTCGAAGGCTCGACCATCTTCAAGCCCGGGGTGTTAAGAAAAAACGACTCGACGTTCTGCGAATGAAAAGGGCCGCCGTGTACGCCTCCCCCGCACGGTCCGCGCACGACCATCGGCAGACCAATCCCCTGGCGATAGCGGCTGGTTGCGGCGTAGTTGGTGAGAATGTCGAAGCAGCACGAGATGAAGTCGATGAACTGCATCTCGGCTACCGGCCGCATCCCCATCATCGCCGCTCCGCACGCCGCGCCGACTATCGCCGATTCCGATATCGGAGTGTCGATAACCCGCCCGTCGCCGAAGCGACCCGCGAAACCTTCGGTCACCTTGAACGCGCCGCCATAGATGCCAATATCTTCGCCGAGAAGAAAGACACGGTCGTCGCGTTCCATCTCTTCCCAGAGTCCCTGACGTATTGCTTCGAGTAAAGTTATTGCGGCCATCGGATTTGCTCGTTATGCGATTCTGCTTCTAAGCCTCATCGCCTCCTATTTTCCAACGCCGCGAACTGAAGGCGCCTTGTCTTCGGCATAAACACCGCCGAGAGCGTCCCCGGGCGCGGGCGAAGGTTGGCTTTCGGCCCACTCCAAATCTGCGTCCAGAGTCGCCTCGACGCGCTTCTTTACCTCGTCGATGTCGGCAGTGCCGGCAACCTTCTTTTCCTTCAGCGCTTTTTCGAAGTGCGTGATCGGATCTCGCTTGGTCCATTGATCCAGGACCTCTTTCGGCACATACGATTGATTGTCGTGGGCCGCGTGGCCTCGCATTCGGAAAGTCTTCGCTTCGATGAAGGTCGGGCCGCCTCCATCGCGCGCTCGATCAACCGCGCGGCAAGCCGATCTATAAACGGCCATCACGTCGTTGCCGTCGACGATCTCGCTCGGCATGCCATAAGCCTTTGCGCGATCGGCCAGGTTCAGAATACGCATCTGCTTGGTGGTCGGGGTCGTGTACGCATAGGAATTATTCTCGCCCACGATCACCAGCGGCAGGTTCTGGACTGCGGCGAAGTTCGCGGCTTCGTGAAACGCGCCGGTGCTCGTTCCGCCGTCGCCGATGTACACCATACCGACGGATTTCTTGTTCTGCATTCGCTTCGCCAGCAAGACCCCGTTCATCACGGCTATCAGGGTGCCGAGCGGACTGATTGTTCCAATGAAGCCGCGATCCAGGTCGGTGATATGGAGGTTCTGATCGCGCCCGCGTGAAAGCGAGGTCGCCCGCCACAGATAGTTTGCGAAGACTTCGCGAGGCAGCGCTCCGATCACCAGCAAAGCGCCGAGGTCGCGCGTCAGCGGCGAGAGTATGTCGCCCTGGTGTTTGTCGAGCGCATAAGCCGAGCCGACTGCAGTTGCTTCCTGGCCGAGACTTCGAAAAAGCCCGCCGACTATCTTGCCCTGCTTGTACAGATTGTCGAGCCGGTCCTCGAGCGAGCGAGTCAGCCGCATAAAGAACAGCAGTTCGAGTTGTTGGCGCTTATCGAGGTCCATAAGAAGCGGTTTCGGGTTCAGGGTTCAGGGTTTCTGGTTCGGAACTCGGAACCACGAACCCGGAACCCTGAACCGATTCAAACATGAATCACCATTCCGTGCGCGTCTTCGAAGGCTTCGTGTATGCTTTCGGACACTGTCGGGTGCGCGTGCATGGTGTTGATCAGCTCTTCCACCGTGGCTTCCATTTGCAATGCGACGCAGCCTTCGACGATCAACTCGGTGGCGTGCGGACCGATCAAGTGCAACCCCAGCACTTCGTCATAACGCGCGTCGCTTACGACCTTCACCATGCCTTCAGTCGCACCGAGAATCTGGGCCTTGGCGACGACCGGAATCGGAAAATGACCGACCTTCACGTCGTAGCCTCGTTCGCGCGCTTTCGCTTCGGTCAGGCCCACGCTCGCGACCTCAGGCTGGCAATAAGTGCAGCCGGGAACGTGGTCGTAGTTGATCGGCCGCGGATTCTTTCTCGCGATCGTTTCAACCGCGAGAATGCCTTCGGCCGACGCCACGTGTGCGAGCCACGGCGTTGGAATCACATCGCCAATCGCATACACGTTAGGCTCAGCGGTGCGCATGTGATCGTCGATCTTGATGTAGCCCTTCTCCAATTCGACGCGCGTGTTCTCGAGTCCGAGATCGTCGGTGTAAGCGCGGCGTCCGACCGCGACCAGAAACTTTTCAGCCGTGAATTCGCGGTCCTCGTCGTTGATGCGCGCGGTAACCCGCACCAAGCCGTTTTCTCTGACTGCCGATCTGAAGTTTGCGCTGGTGAATGACTTGATGCCTTGCTTCTTGAACGATTTTGCAAGCTCGGCGCTGATCTCTTCGTCTTCAATCGGAAGCAGTCGCGGCAGCAGCTCGAGTATCGTCACGTCCGTGCCGAAGCGCAAAAACATCGAAGCGAACTCTACGCCTACTGCGCCCGCGCCGAGTACGATCAGCGATTTGGGAATCTCTTTGAGTTCGAGTATCTCGTCGCTGGTGATTATCTGCTCGCCATCGATGGGAAGGTCCGGCAACGAGCGCGGGACTGACCCTGTCGCGATAACTATGTTCCTAGTCAATACCGCCTGCGTGGAGCCATCCACGCCGGTCACCGTGATCCGGCCCGGGCCATCGATGTGGGCGGCTCCCTTGAAGACCTGAACCTTGTTCTTACGCATCAGAAACTCGACGCCCTTGGCGAGTTTCAAGACGACTTTGCCTTTGCGCTTCTGGGCCTGATCGAAGTCGAGCGAGACCGACCCCGCGACGATGCCGTGTTCCTTGGCGTGTTTGAATTCGTCGAGCAGGTCGGCGGTGTGCAGGAGCGATTTGGTTGGAATGCACCCGCGCAACAGGCAGGTGCCGCCGAGGTTCTTGTCCTTTTCTATGATTGCGGTCTTTAAGCCTAGCTGCCCTGCTCGAATCGCGGCAACGTAGCCGCCCGGTCCCGCCCCGATTATGGTTACATCAAACGTCTCAGTGCTTGAGCTCAATTAAGTCAGCCCCTCCTGCGCGGGTGTTTTGCGCTAGTCCAGCGAGAGCTTTACTTCGCCTTCTTCAACTTTTACTTCAAACTTTTCGACTTTAGCCATCGAGTCGATTGGCGAGGCGCCAGTAGCGAGGCTGTAGATCCACCCGTGCCACGGGCATTGCACGGTCAGGTTGTTTCGATCGACAAAGCCTTCACCCAACGGCCCGCCCCTATGCATGCAAGTGTTGTCCAGCGCGTAGAACTGGCCGTCAACGTTGAATACGGCGATCGTGCGGCCGTCGATTTCCACCACCATCGCTTGCCCAGGCGGGAGATCCGATGTGTTTGCAATTTTGATGAAGTCAGACATTCAACTTTCTGTTGTGACTGGTCAGCAACTTGCGGTCAATTAATTGTTCTAGCCGCCAATTGAGCATCTTAGCAACCCGCTGCGCAGGCTTTCAAGTTGTATTGCCTGACCCACATGCGTGAAACAGTAGTTGTCAAATGA
The DNA here is from genome assembly GCA_038040445.1 of Acidobacteriota bacterium. NCBI lineage: Bacteria > Pseudomonadati > Acidobacteriota > Blastocatellia > Candidatus Onstottus > Candidatus Onstottus frigus. Next base: position 78,175 of record JBBPIG010000005.1, read on the forward strand.
TCGTTCTTTGAATGAAAGCGGGGTTTGATCGCGTCAATAATGGTAGGAAGATCTTCCCGGCTGCAACGCTCAACATGCAGCGATCGAGCCGGGAGAAACGATTTTGACTGTCTTCGCATACGCAGCAGGAGGAATGGAAGTTATGGCAGCGACGTTTGGGAATCATAGTCATATCGCGCCAGAGAATCTAAGGTTGATGCTTCTATCCTATGGGATGGACCACGCCTACCGGGTAATAAGTCTGGAAGAGATCGCGCATGCGATACCGCACGTCAGAAGAGATGAGGTTCAAAGCGTACTCGAGCGCCTCGCGCAGGAAGGTCTGGTGACCAGGTTCTCGGGCCGCTACTGCTTCAACAAAGCGATCCCGGTCGAGCTGCGACACAACATCGACCAGCTCATCACGCCCAGCGGGACAATTCGGGCGAGAACAAACTCAGGAAGCATATAGGATTCCAGGAAAGATTCAGAGGGATCTGACGCTTCAGATTTGAGGCGGTCCAAGCTTTCTGTCCTGCGTGTTTCTGTCTATCTCGTTCGTATCTATATCCGCGACCACCTAATATCAAAAGGCGACGTCCTAACTTCTATTTCAGTTTCCTCAAAACCCAGTGATCCTCGTCGACTCCAACATCAACCGGCTGCTTAGCCACAGTGAATGCGAATTTCCGCTTGCGCGCATCATCCCACACTGTGCGTGTCTCGCGAGTGCCGTCAACATAATGAATCGTCACATCGAGAGGCATGATGTACACCCCATCCGCGCGGCCGGGGATCACGTGAGATTGCTTCTGCTTGATCACAACCGTTACCTTGTAGTTCCCTGACTGGTCAGCATCGCTGCCTTCGAATGACACTTTGTAGACCGGACGGCCCGGCGCGTAAATCCATTGCTGGAAGAACCAGTCCAGCGACGCGCCATAGTACTCCTCGCACACCCGCTGAAAGTCCAGGGTTGACGCGTTCGAAAAAGCGAAGCGCTCGCCGTACTGCTTCAATGCGTCGAAGAACTTCTGATCGCCGAGAACGTGACGCAGCATGTGTAGCACCCATCCGCCCTTCCGGTAGATCGCGCCTTGATCATCAAACGGCCTGTCGAGATTCTCGGCGGTCACCGTTCCACCCAGCGCTCCATCCACGACCCCGTCATCGTAGCTCCTGCTCAACAATTCGCCCGGAGAGAGACCCGCGAAACGCTCGAAGAAAAGGACCTCGCAATAAGTCGCAAACCCTTCGTTGAGCCAGATGTCATCCCATGTCTTCATCGTCACCAGGTCGCCCCACCATTGATGGGCCAGCTCGTGAACAATGGTCGATTGGTGGCTGCTGGTGACCGAGCCCACGAGTGAAGAGCTGATGCTGGTGATCGTCTGGTGCTCCATCGCGCCGCCGAACGGGAATTCAGCCATGCCGTACTTCTCGCCTAGAAACGGATACTCTCCAAAAAGGTCGGCGTAGATCTGCATCGCCGAACGGGTGACCGCAAATTTCGCGCGCGCGAGCTCCAGATGCTCAGGGTAGACGTAGTAGACCAGCGGCATCGTGGTTACGCCGTCGAGCGCCGTGTAGCTGTCTTCGAATCGCTCATAGTTGGTGGCCGCAACAGACACCAGATAGGTCGTAAGCGGCGAGTCCTCACGCCAGAAATATGTGACCGTGCCATCCGCGTTCGGCTGAGTCCGATCCAGCACGCCGTTTGAGGCCGCCTGATTACCCTGGGGCACCGTGACTTCGAGCTCGGCCGTAGCCTTGTCCGCGGGATTATCGATGCAAGGCCACCATAGCGGCGCGCCAAAGGGCTCGCTGTGGGTTGCAATGACCGGCACGAAATTAGGGCCGTGCCGCGTAAACAGCAACCCTCCGCCGATACTGCTCGAACCTGTCCCAGGTCCGTGATATTGGATAACTACGGTGAACGGCCTTCCCGCAGACACGGGGGCAGGGAAGCTGATTATGACCCGGCTGTCTTTTCGCCGAAAGTCGTTCGGGTTCCCGTCGAGCTTCACCGAATCGATACTCAGGTTTGGTTGAGCATCGACGTTGATGGCGCTCACGGTCCCGGTTGTCTCGCCCGTGATGGTGACGGCGCCCGTAACTACGCCCGCGGTACCGAACCCGTTGGGCGCGAGTTGAATCTGCAGCCGGTAGTGCTTCACATCGATCGACTGAGACTCAACGGAAGACGCAACCAGCGAGGACGATTCAACGCTTTCCTGATGTAAGCCCTTCTCAATCCAGTTGTGTTCGCGTCTGATTCGTTCGAAGATCGATTCCTGATTTTGAGCAGACGAGGGAGCGCTGGGAGCGCACAGAATCGCAAGCGTCAAAAACAAACAAGTGATTCGCGCTTTGAACATTTCTTCTCCTGTGCGTCGCGGATGGTTGGTAGGCGCTTGACGTGGCGCAGACTTTAGTCCGTGTCGGGTAACTCCGCCAGTAGGGCAATGACCAGGCACAGACTAAAGTCTATGCTACTAAGGCCGTTTGTCCACAACCAGGCGATGATCGAGATTCGCGACTCGCCAACCCGTCGCGAAGATCATTCTGTCGATCCGTTCCATCTTCTCGAAGTCGATCTTCTCAACAACGTCGCTCGGCCTGTGATAGTCGCGATGCACGCCGGTGAAGTAGAAGATGATCGGAATGCCGTGCTTGGCGTAGTTGTAGTGATCAGAGCGATAGTAAAAGCGCTCGGGGTGCTTTTCGTCGTTGTACGTGTAGTCAAACCGCAAGCGCGCCGTGTCCGAATTGGTCTCTTCGTTCAGCCTGTTCAGCTCGGTTGAAAGCTTGTCGGCTCCGATTATGTAAATCGAATCCTTGTCGGTCAGACGAGCGTCGCGCGGGTCATCGTCACCTTCGGGGCGGCTTCGGCCAACCATGTCGATATTGAAATTAGCGACAAGTTTCCGGAGCGGCACCACTGGTTCGTAGTCCGTATTGTATTCGGATCCGAACAGGCCCAGCTCTTCGCCGGTATGAAAGACAATCAGGATTGACCGTCTCGGCCGAGGACCGACTGCAAACGCCTCGGCGATTTCGAGCACCGACACTGTGCCCGAGCCATCATCGTCAGCTCCATGATAGACCTCACCCTTGTCGCTGGTTGGCAAGTGATCGTAGTGCGCGCTGAACACAACGTACTCATCTTTGAGTTTCGAATCAGCGCCCTCCAGGACGCCGGCTACGTTTTGAGCAGGCGGCGCGTCTTTCACGGCAACGCGAAGCTTGATCTCGGCGCTCGCGGCAAGCTCCGCGGGTTTGAGCTTGCTGCCGGGCGAGATGAGTTCAGAGCTCTCTTTGCCCATAGCCTTAGCGATCGCTTTTATGAGCTCCGGCCCCGCGGTAATCTCGGGCAAGACCTTTCCGGATGTCGCGGTTCGCGGCGGCAAGCCTAACTGTTGCTGGCCCCCGAACTCGACCTTGAGTTGATCCCAGGTAAGGAGCCTTTGCGCGTCGGGAATCTTGATCAGTCCAATCGCTCCGTGCGCGAGCGCCGCCGGCTGCGCTTGCTCATCTTCGTTCAAACTCAATTTCTTTAGAGGCTCGGATAAGCCGCCGGACATCACCACGATTCGACCTTTTACCCGCAGACCGGCGTAGTCATCGTGACTATTCCTCGGCGACGAGACTCCGTATCCCACAAAAACCAGTTCGCCGCTGACGTTCATATTCGTCGGCGACTCCGCGACAAACGAGTCCGGGTACATGAACTCTCGCCTGGCGCCACCCTCAATGAGCGTCAGCCGGCTCGCCGCGAGATCGACGTTGCGGTAGCTGAGCGGCACTCGCTGAAAGAACGAGCCGTCGCGAGCTGCGCCGTGATAGCCGTAGGATTCGAGCTGAGACGCCAGGTAACGCGCGGCTATGAGGTTCGACGGGCTGAACGTGTAGCGCCCTCCCAGCTCACCGGAAGCAAGAAAGCTGAGATGGCGCTTCAGATCGCGCGCGGTGATGCTCGATGTTGCTTCAGCCGTTGGAAGCGGCCGATTGGCTGCGCCCGCTGTCGCCAGCGTGAGGGCCGCAAGCATTAGCATCGCTAGCGCGCGCCTGGGCGAATGACGGTGGTTCATGCAACTCCTTCCCTGGTAGCACACACTTCTTTAGTCTGTGCCCGGCAACTACGCTGCCAAGAACAATCCGGACACAGACTAAATCAGTCTGTGCGGGCGCTCTCTCAAACTCGCGCGAAAGAACGCAAGGACCCCTACAGACTAAAGTCTGTGCTACTGCCGATCGTTCCCAGTTCGTCGATCGGGCCGACGACGACCGTGGTCAGATTTCGCGGGTCGATGTGTGCGCGCGCAACGCGAGAAACGTCTTCGATTGTGATTGCCCGGATCAGATCAGGGTATTTCTCGAGGTAGTCAAAGCCGAGCCCGTAGACTTCAGCTTCCAGTAGAAACTCAGCGACCTGCGAATTCTTCTGAAAGCGCAGAACGAAGCTGCCAGTCAGATATGACGTCGCCGTCTCGAGTTCTTCTTCGCTGACCGGCTCTTCGACTATGCGCGCGATCTCAGCTCGCAGACCCGCGATAGCGCGGCCGAGATTTTCGGGAGCGGTTCCAATGTACGCAATGAACCGGCCCGGGTCGAGCCCCGCACTCGAAGTAATATTGCTGAATGTAGTGTAAGCGAGCCCCTGCTCGTCGCGAAGGATTCGAGGTATGCGCGACGTGAACCCAGGACTTGATCCGAGGATCGTGTCCATCACCAGGAGGGCGTAGTAGTCCGGATTTTTTCGTTCGATTCCCAGGTGCCCGATGATGATGTTGACCTGTTCCTTGGAAGCGGCGATGAATCTCTCGATCGGAACCGTCTGGCGATGAGGTCGCGGCACCTGCGGTGGTTCGAACTTTTCGAACGTTTTGGCGCGCTCCCATTTTCCAAACGTCGCTTCGACCTTGCTCTTCACTTCACTCTTGTCGATGTCGCCGACTATTGCGAGCATCGTGTTATCGGGCACGTAGTAGCGATGATCGAAAGCCTCTACGTCCGCTCTCGTGAGTCCCTTCACGGTCTCTTCATAACCTATCGGAGGGCGATGCTGGGGCGAACCCTTGAACACTATCTCATTGAAGGCGTCCGAAGCTTGAGTGCGCGGCACGTCGAGCCGCGCTTTGATCTGGGCGACCCGGCGTTCGCTGTGCTGATGGACTTTTTCATTGGGAAAGGTCGCGTTCATCAACAGATCCGACGCGACGTCCACGCCAAGCGCGATGTCCTTCGAAAGCAGCGTGACCACAACGCCGCTGGATTGATAGTCCCCAAAAGTGCCGAGCCGCCCTCCGGAAGCTTCGATAGTTTCGGCGATCTGCTGCGACGTTCGAGTCGTAGTACCGGCATCCAAAAGCGCGCCGACAAGAGAAGCAAGCCCCGCGTTCTCGTCGGGCTCGAAGCGCGACCCGGCGCGCACGATCGCGTTTATTGAAACAGAGGGAATCGAGTGATTCTCCGAGAGCAACAGGACAAGCCCGTTCGGCAGCTCGACACGCTCAACATCCAGCTTCGGGCGCGCGACGCGCTTTTGACTATGTTGCACGGCCATTCTCCCGTTCGTCGAGTTTGCCCTCGTTAATCAAGTAGCCAACTGTTCGGTTGTCCTGGGTGAAATACTTTTGCGCGGCTGCTGCCACATCATCAATCGTGACGGCCGCGATTCGTTCCAGCAGCGTATCCAGATAGAGATAGCCCCGCGACTCGACGGGCACGCGCTCGCCGAAGGCAATCGTTTCGTACTGTCCGAGCAAGATCGCCTGTTGCAACGGCTCCTCACTGCCCAGCACGAGAGAAGCTTCGATCTGGCGCTTGGCTTTCTCAATCTCAGCAGCCGAAATGTCGCCGCGTTTCAGCCGATCGATCTCGTCGTAGGTTGCGCGCTCTACATCGCCTATGTTGAAGCCAGGCTTCAGCTCAGCTTGAAAATAAAAAAGCGCCGGATCGATATGATCGTGATAACTGGCATCTGCGTTGGTGACCGCCTGGTCGCGCTCGACCAGGCGCTGATAAAGCCGTGAAGACTTGCCGGTCGACAGAAGCGTCTCGGCCACCTTTAGCGGGTAGGAGTCCGGGTGGGCGACTTCCGGTGCATGATAGGCGATCAGCAACCGCTCGACTGGTGTTTCTTTTCTTACGAGCAGGCGCTTCTCGCCACGCTGCGGAGGCTCGACAATGTTGATCGGCGCGGCCTCCGGACCCGGCGCGATCGAACCAAACAGATTTTCGATTTTCTGAAGCGCCTCACCCGTATCGAAATCGCCGACCAGTACAACCGTCGCGTTGCGCGGGTGATACCACCTGTCATAGTAGGCCTTCATATCGGCTGCCGAAGCCGCTTCCAGGTCTTCGAGCCAACCGACGGTGGGCCAGTGATACGGGTGCTGGCGAAATGCCGTAGCCCAAACCTCGTTTTCGAGCACCTCCCACGGACCGTCGAGCCCAATGCGCAACTCTTCCTGGACTACCTGCTTCTCGGAAGCGAATTCTTCTTCGTCGAACATAGTGCCCCGCATGCGGCTCGCTTCGATTTCCAGAGCCGCCCCCCATCGGTCCGAGGCGAACGTGAAGTAGTACGCGGTGAAGTCGAGCCAGGTGAACGCGTTGTTTGCTCCGCCGTTCAGGTGGGTGATCAGGTCGATCTCGCCCTTCTTGTAGCGGTCCGTGCCTTTGAACAGCATGTGCTCGAGGAAATGCGACTTGCCCGTCTGCCCGAACTCCTCGTTCCGCGAGCCGGCGCGATACCAGATCATCGTCGCCACAACCGCCTTCTCGCGCGACTCCCTGGTCAGCACGGTGAGTCCGTTTGCGAGCACTGCTTTGTGAACGCTTCGAGTGATGAATGACTTCGTTTGTATATCCGTCCTGGCTTCTGCGTCCGCGGTAGCGATCAGCGTCGTCATAAGAGGTCTTTGAACCCGATTCCTGAGACTTCTATTCACAGATGGCTGTGTGGAATAGCAAACAAAATTCTAGAGTGCGGAAAGAAGCGGTGTCAAACCAATGACCTTGCCAGGCGGAACGCGCACGGCAACTCTCGTGACCGCCGACTCCAGAAGTCCTCGCGCGGACTTGATTTCTCCCTATTCGCTGTAGATACTTGAGCGTGCTGTACGGCATAGTAACCCCATAGTCTTAGCGTCATCCGGATTGAAGTACATAGAACTCTGCCATTGATGGGGCCCGCGTGCTGCGAGCTTATTTCGCGACCGCGCGGATATGATAGTAGAACTCAAAGAAACAGGCCGCCGAACAGTTGCGGCTGACAGGAGAAAGATGACTAAGGCAGAACTTGTGGAGGAAGTGGCTCGGGCGGCTGAGCTGAACAAACGCGACGCTGAAGTGATAGTCGAAACCGTCTTCGGCTCGATAATCGGCGCGCTGCACAAAGGTGAAAAGGTCGAGTTGCGCGGCTTCGGAAGCTTTCGCACTCGCGAGCGAGGCCCGCGCCGCGGCCGCAATCCTAAGACCGGCGAGCCGGTTGATGTTCCAGCCAAGCGCGTCCCTTACTTCAAGCCCGGCAAGGAACTGAAAGAGTACTTCACTGAGAGCCCGGCCGCGAGCGCCGCAACTGCGCCACTAGAGGCCCAGCCCGCCGCCGCAACAGAGGGCAGTGGCTCCGCTTCCAGCGAGGGCGCCGTCGCCGGCGGATCACCTTCCCATTCGACAAACGAAAGCTCCGAGGGCGAAGGCTCATCGGGTGGCTCAGCCGTTTGAAAAGACGGTGATCAGTTGTCAGTGGTCAGTCCATAAACAGAATCTACTGGTGAACGCTGATATTCACGTTACGCGTGATTGCTATCTGCGATTGCCCGACACTCCCACTCATGGAAAAGAAAAGAATCGATTCTCCAAACGGAAAGCAGCGGCGGTCTAAGCCCGACCGGCGCTCGAGCGAACGGCGCGACGCGGAGCGCAAATCCGGCAAAGGCACGCTTACCACGCGAGTGGGTGAGCGCCGTCAGAAAAGCCGCAGGTCAAAGGATCCGAAAACCGGATAGAAGTGTCTTCTCTTGCGGTCGCTATTTTTTCAAGAGACCGTTCTTCACCACAAACGCTGCCAGCAGCTCGTTGAACTCGCCGGGCTTCTCCATCATCAAGAAGTGGCCAACGCCGTCCCAAATCTGATACTCGATGTTGGGCGCTATGCCGCGATAGAACTGTTCGGTATCGGCGGGGTAGAAAGGAGACTTGGCCATAACAGCGAGCACCGGGACATTGATCTTGTCCTGCTTCCAGATCGACTCCTCGGCCATCCCTTCCATCGCGCTGATTGCGACGGCCTGAGGCGTGCTTAACATCGAGTTCTTGATCTCGGCTCGCATCTCCGCCGTTGCGTTCTGGCCAAACATACTATCGATGAACCGGCTCGCTGCTTCCTTGTAGCCCGGGCCCCGGAGCGGCGCAATGAACTGCTCCATCATCTTTTTGTCGCCGAAAGCGCGAAGCGGGCCATCGACGATAACCAGCGCAAGCGTCTTCCGGGGATACTTCCGGTAGAACTCGCGAATGACCGGTGTGCCCATGCTGTGTCCAACCAGAACCGCTCGATCCACTCCGGCATCGCGGAGCACCGCCTCAACCGCGCGGGCGAACAAGTCCATCGTGTAGCTGAGTTGTGGCTTGTCACTTTGCCCGTGACCGGGAAGATCGACGAGGATGACGCGCTGCTTGCCCTCGAACGCGGGCAACTGACCGTTCCAAAAATTGAGATTACAAGTCCAGCCGTGGACAAAGACCAGCGCTTCGCGGCCCTTGCCGTGATTCCGGTAGTGAACACGGTGGCCATCGAGCTTCGCGTAACGCGACTCGCCTTCGGCCGGCATCGCCCCAAGGGCCGAGTTGGCCGCGGAGAGGATTGTCAAACAGGAGAGGAATGCGATTGTGAGAAGGCGCGCTTGCTGAAGCATATCGAAACCTCCTTCGAGCCGCGAAGAGCAAAGAAGACCGCGTTGGTTTAGAGCACCGCCTGAGGCGAAGGCTCTGATTCGTCAGAATCGAGGCGACTGAATCAAGTCCCTGCCTCCCACGTGTTCATATACTCGATCATTTCGGGCGTGAGACGGTCGATCTTGATTCCCATCGCCGCAAGCTTGAGCGAGGCGATCTCGTTGTCGACTTCTTCGGGCAGAAGCTGAACACCCGGCGGGAGCTTGCCCTCGTTCTTCACCAGGTACTCGCACGACAGAGCCTGATTGGCGAAGCTCATATCCATCACCGAAGCCGGGTGGCCTTCGGCGGCTGCGAGGTTGATCAGCCGGCCTTCGCCGAGCACCATCACCCGGTTGCCCGTGCTTTTCAGCTTGTATTGTTCCACGAACGGGCGCAGTTGCTCTTTTTCCTCGCTCATCTCCTGGAGCGCGACCAGATTCAGCTCGACGTCGAAGTGTCCGGAGTTTGCAACGAGCGCTCCGTCATGCATCTTGGCGAAATGAGGGCCGTCGATCACGTGACGGTTGCCGGTGACGGTGATGAAAATATCGCCAAGCGGCGCGGCTTCCTCCATGGTCATCACTCGCATTCCGTCCATAACGGCCTCGATGGCGCGAATCGGATTGATCTCGCAGACGATGACGTTTGCTCCCATGCCCCGGCCACGCATTGCCACGCCTTTGCCGCACCAGCCGTAGCCGACTACGACGATTGCGCGGCCGGCAAGCAAAATGTTCGTCGCGCGAATCACGCCGTCGAGAGTCGACTGGCCTGTCCCGTAGCGATTGTCGAAGAAGTGCTTCGTCTGTGCGTCGTTTACGGCGATGGTCGGCCAGGTCATGCGCCCGCTCTTTTCGAGGGCGCGCAGACGAACAAGACCGGTAGTTGTTTCCTCGGTTGTTCCGATAATCTTCTCGATAAGCTCGGGACGCTCCTTGACCATGGTTGCGACGACATCCGAGCCGTCGTCGATGATCAAATCAGGCTCGTGGTCGAGAGCCATTCTCACGTGCCGGTTGTAAGTCTCGGGAGTTTCCCCCTTGATCGCAAAGACCGGAATGCCGTACTCGACGACAAGCGCTGCCGCGACGTCATCTTGAGTTGACAGCGGATTGGAGGCGATCAACACCGCGTCGACTCCGGCGGCTTTCAAGGCGCGAGCGAGATTCGCGGTTTCGGTCGTGATGTGGCAGCAGGCGATCATCTTCTTTCCTGCAAGAGGGCGTTCGCGCTCGAACCGTTCCCGGATAAGGCGGAGCACGGGCATCTCACGTTCCGCCCACTCGATACGCTTGCGGCCGGCCTTAGCGAGACCCAGATCCTTAACATCGTAGTTTGGTACTTGAGTGCTAGTGGTCATCGACAATCTCCATAATAGTGTAGGGGCGGCCCCGGCCGCCCCTCTTGCTTACAGTTTTGTGCTTGATGTAAGAAGGGGCGCCGAAGAGTGCGCCCTTACATGTTTTCTACAAGCCGGCGGCGCGGCGAAGCGCGTCGGCTTTGTCTGTACGCTCCCAGGTGAACTCGGGCTCGTTCCGGCCGAAGTGGCCGTATGCCGCGGTCTTCTTGAATATCGGCCGGCGCAGATTCAAGCTGTCGATGATTCCCGCAGGCGTGAGCTTGAAGTGTTCGCGCACCAGCCCGGCCAGCTTCTCTTCATCAATGTGCCCAGTGCCTTTTGTGTCGACCAGCACCGAGATGGGGTCGGCGATTCCGATAGCATAGGCCAACTGCACTTCGCAACGGTCGGCAAGCCCCGCGGCGACGATGTTCTTGGCAATGTATCGCGCCATGTAAGAGGCCGAGCGGTCAACCTTCGTCGGGTCCTTGCCGGAGAAAGCGCCGCCGCCGTGGGCGCCAGCTCCGCCGTAGGTGTCGACGATTATCTTGCGGCCAGTGAGGCCGGTGTCCCCTTGCGGGCCGCCGATTACGAAGCGCCCTGTCGGATTGATGTGGAAATCAGTGCCGGCGTCCATCATTTCACCGGGCACGACTGAGCGAATAACGTGATTGATCACGTCTTCGTGAATCTGATCGTTGGCTACCGATTCGGAGTGTTGAGTGGAAATAACGACGGTGTTGACGCGAACTGGCTTGTGATTCACGTACTCGACGGTGACTTGAGACTTGCCGTCGGGCCTCAGGTAATCGAGCAAGCCTTCTTTGCGAACATCCGCGAGCCGGCGCGTCAGCTTGTGGGCAAGCATGATCGGCATTGGCATCAGCTCGGGGGTTTCGTTGCAAGCGTAACCGAACATCATCCCCTGATCGCCTGCGCCACCGTGATCGACGCCCATCGCTATGTCGCCAGACTGAGTATCTATCGCCGTGATAACGCCACAGGTATCGCAATCGAATCCGTACTTCGCCCGCGTGTAGCCGATCTCGCGTATGGTTTCGCGGACAATCTTCGGAATGTCCACCCAGACGGAAGTTGTAATCTCGCCGGCGACGACGACCAATCCAGTGGTCAACAACGTCTCACATGCTACGCGTCCGTGAGGGTCGTCGCGCATCACTGCGTCCAGCACGCCGTCGGAGATCTGATCTGCGATCTTGTCGGGATGGCCTTCGGTTACAGACTCCGACGTAAACAAACGCGTGTTACTGATACCCACTAATAATAGCCTCCTATCGGTAGTTTCCCTTTTGGCGGGTTGTACGGTAGCGAGCGCGGCGCCCGCTTTAAACGCCAGAATCTAGCAGACGACATGATGGGTGTCAAGGAACGACCATGATCGCCCATGATCATGGTGCGCGTCATAGGAAGCCGCTATGCGCGTCATTCATTGTTTTGTCGTGGACACTGGAATTCAATTCAAATATAATCTGCGCACCCCTTTGGTTGGACTGCTTGATCTTGAAGGAGAGTCATAGTGGACGACCTCAAAAGGGCCCAACCTTGTGTTGGAGCGAGAACTTCCGAGCCACCAATTTTCCGGCGCACTCCAGTCTACAGTGAACCTCTTCAAGTTGCTGGGCCGGCTCAGGCGCTCAGGGTTATGCCTGGCCGCTGCTCCAAACATACGCAAGATCCTTTCAACCTGCTTATCGCATGGCCATCAGGCCTGCATCTGTAGAAGCTTCTGAGGGGGAAACGCAACGGTGGGAGACAAAATACTCGTTGTTGATGATAGCAATGACACCCGCGAGATGATGGCCAAGCTTCTAGAGTTGGAGGCTTTTACCGTCGTCACCGCCGAAGACGGCAGCATGGGGCTCAAGGCTGCTGCCGAGGAACTCCCGGACCTGATCATTACGGACATAAACATGCCCCACATGAGCGGCATCGAGATGATAAGGCGGTTGCGCAAACAGCCGGCCGGCAAGCGCATTCCAATTATGGCCATCACGGCCTATGGAAATGGAGTTGCCGAAGAGGCTCTTGAGGCGGGAGCCGATCGCGCTGCGACCAAGCCCATCCAGTTTGATGCCCTTGCTCTCGAGATCAAGGAACTACTGAGAGAATCCAAGCTGGGGGACAAGACAGGGGACCCGAAAAACCCCGCGGGCTAGACCCGACTCGCCGCGAAGCTGCGGCGAGGCTTGGAAGCTGTCGCCCGCCTCAAGTAGTCATCGCCCTTTTTTGCCGGATGATGAGAACAAACTGTTCAATAGATCCATCGGCAGGCTGCCGGTGATCCTGACATTGGCGTCGGCGCTGACAATGTTCACCGCCTTGAGCGCTTCACCTATCGTTGTCATCTTCGGATCGCTCATAGCACCCAGGAAGCCCCTGGCCATCCCCAGCAAACCGTTGAGCCTTTCGGCTACCGACTTCGCGTGTTCGGCAGTGTCGCTGCGCAAAGTTGCATTGAGGTCTATTCCTGACGCGACGTCGATCGTCCCGAAAATCAAACTAATCGAAGAAAAATCAGGGATCGGCAATTCGCTCGACTGCAGCCCGCTTGTCATCGCAGGCGTAAGCGCAACAACGAATCGGATGGCCGCTGCCGGATTCTGCGCGAGCGCGTCCGTCAGCTTTCCGTTTTGGGTGATGCTCGGCTTGGCGCCTGTCTTCACGTCGATCGAACCCCGAACAGCTTCCACACTGCCGGTCACAACCGTACTCACGTTGTAAAAGACAAACGCTGTCTCGTCTTTCTTGCCGGCGACGCTGGTACTGGCGGGGTTGTTCCGGGATGCGTCCTTTGACGGATCGGCTTCAGCAATCGACCTGACCTTGTAAATATCGAAGTCCTTGTACTTCTCAGACGTGAGCTTGACCTTTGTGCTTGCCCGCAGCCGCGCAAGCAGATCGTTCTGGTCGAAACTGCCGGTGATCGCGATGGTGGGGTTGTTCATGCCAGCGGTGGGAAATACAAACGCGACGGTATGCACGTCGCTCAACTTCACCCCAAGATCGGCCATTTCTGACTGGGCCTTGTCGATTGCGCTCTTCAGCTTCTCCTGTGCGTTGACCGCCGCCCAGAGGCTGCTGCCCGCGAACTTCTGAAAATCAATGACAGCCACAACACCGCCATCGGGCAGGACTGCCAGCAGGTCGCCAGCCCGAGTCCCGGACTGCGCTGAACCCCACTTCACACTCGTGCTTATTGTAACTGCTACGAGGATTGCCAAAACAACTGCTCTTCTCATTTGAGATCCTTTCCTTCCAGCTTCTGAGTTCGCGTGTGTACCGTTGTCAATTATATGCTGAAACGGTCCTGACAAGAACTGGTATTCGCCAAGGCCGCTGACTGAACTTCACAGCTAGCGAATCATCAGCGAGTCACCGCTAATCTTGATTTCGAGACGGTCGGCCGCTTAACATGGTGTCGTCGCGCGTAGCTTCCTCACTCTTGTTCATACGCACAGGATGTTCAATCGAATGCACTTTATTGGCGAACTTCTAGTAAGTATCGGGAGGTTGACGTGATCCAAACGATCGGAGTTGTAGGCGCCGGAACGATGGGGAACGGGATCGCCCAGGTTGCTGCGCGGGCCGGGCTATCGGTGTTAATGCACGATGTCGCGGACGAGTTCCTCGCCCGCGGCCTTTCCGCTATCGAGAAGAGCCTCCGACGCGATGTCGAAAAACAACGGTTGACCCCAGAAGAAGAGCAGCAGATAATCTCGCGAATCAAGCCGACAAAGGAACTCGCGGAACTCGGCGAAGCGCATTTTGTGGTCGAGGCCGTGACCGAGAATCTAACAGTGAAGCTGGATATCTTCCGGAGGCTCGATCAGCTCGTAAACCCGGACGTGATATTGGCGAGCAACACCAGCTCGATTTCGATAACGAAGCTTGCCGCCGCAACGTCGCGGCCCGATCGCTTCATCGGCATGCATTTCATGAATCCGGTGCCGGTGATGAAGCTGGTTGAGATCATACGCGGAATTGCCACGTCAGATGAGACTTACAACGCGACGCGTCAACTGGCCGAGACAATGGGCAAGACCCCGGTCGCGGTCAACGATTCGCCCGGTTTCATCTCCAACCGAGTGCTAATGCCGATGATAAATGAAGCGATCTTCGCGCTGCAGGAAGGCGTCGGCACAGCCGAAGCAATCGATCAGATAATCAAGCTCGGCATGAATCATCCGATGGGTCCGCTTCAGCTTGGGGACTTCATTGGGTTGGATGTTTGCCTCGCGATTATGAATGTGTTATATGATGGCTTCGACGATTCCAAGTATCGGCCATGCCCGTTACTAAAAAAGTACGTCGATGCGGGATGGCTTGGCCGCAAGACCGGCAAAGGGTTCTATGAATACTGAGCGGCTCCGGGAGGTGACGGGCAACGCACGTGAAACTGGCCGCGGGAGCCAGTTTCAGGGCTGCGATAAACTTTGAACAGGTGTTGTCTTAATAAGAATTAATAAGAAATGATACTCTGTCAGCAATGCACTCATGAAAATCCGTACAACCGTGAGACGTGTCTAGTCTGCGACGCTCACTTGTTGATAATAACCAACACTCCGACAGCCTCGGCTTATGGCGGCGTCGATAGCCTCCTGAGGCCGACCCTCGAAGAGCATCTGCTGGAACGCATCAGCTCGCTGGAATCTCAACTGGAGCGCGCGCAAGACAGGCTGGAGCTGGTGCTGGACCTTGTTCATCGCCAGGCCACCAGCGGTCTCTACGACCACGCGATGCTCGACGCGCTGGTCGAGCATCTGTCTGAACGCGGCGCGGTTGAAGGCGGAAAGCTCGAGACGTTGTGGCGCGACCGCATAGCAGAGCACTACGAAGAGGCGAGCGAGCAAGAGCAGTTCGATAAGCGCATCGAGCGCATGCTTGGCGGCTTTGGTGGTGAAAACTTCGATCTGTTCGCGCGATTGCTGGACACGGGCGCCGACCTTGTCCTCGAAGGCAACGCAAAACGCGGCATTCGTTACTTCGAGAAGGCGCTGGTGCTTGACCCGGCAAACGTCCCTCTTACCCTCTTTGTTGGTGAGCACTTTTTCCGCTTCAACAAGCCCGTCCTTGCCCGTGCTTATCTCGAGCGGGCCATCCAGAAGGAAGCCGATAACTACCCTGCTCGGTTGATGCTCGGGGTGATCTGCGGCGATGGCGGCGATCTCGATTCGGCCAAGCGACATCTGGGCCGTGCGTTGAAGATCCGAAGGAATTCGTTCGCCGCGCACTACGGGCTTGGGCGCATTCTTGTCAGCGAGGGTAGAGTCCGTGAAGCGCTCACGCACCTGAAGCGTGCGCTAATCTTGAAGCCGACCCCTGAGATGTACTACCTGGTTGGCCGCGCTTATCTCGAAGAAGGTCGAACCGAAGTTGCCGTGCGCCACTTGCAGCGTTGTGTCGAAATGGATCCGAAATTCGACGCGGCTCTCTATCATCTCGGACTGATTTATCTCCGACAGGAGAATCTGCTGCTAGCCCAGGAGCACTTCCGTGCCGCATACGAGATCAACCCGCGCGAGTCGCGCTACCGAACCGCGCTTCGAGCACGGAAGGCAGGACAACTGGCGCCTCTGCCGGTTTTCGGACGAGCCGCTGTGTCGAAACGCAAGGTAGTGAGCAGCGGAGATGTACGACTGGCCGAGCTTCTGCGGAGCGATCTTCTTGAATTACAGAATCCAGCGGCCGAGGTCAGGAAAGGACAAAAGCGAGGATAGAAGGCAGAATAGGCAGAGTAAAAATGAAAAAGGCAAAAGTGAGCGGGTTTCACTTTTGCCTTTTTCATTTTACTCTGCCTTCCTTAGTGGGCAGTCAGACTATCGTGCGACCGACTCCCATTCGGGAGGATTAGAACGCTGCGAGACGTCGCTGCAAACGCGGCGTTAGTATCAGCGGTCAGGCTGTAGATATCAAAGCCAAAAGAATCCAAATATGTTGCCAGGTCATTGCTCGACGAGATATAGAGCACCGGCTCGTGTCCGAGGTAATCCGTTATCTCAAGGAGCCGCTCGATGACCTCAATCGGTTCAAACGTTCTCGCCGGATCCCGGAAGCTAGCCATCTTTAACTCCTTTCCTGTTCTTAATACGGGCCACCCGCCCAAATAGTTTGTAAGCGTCCAATTCTAAGATGCTCTCTGCTTCTGCGAAGTTGGTTTTTGACGCAAGGAGTGACGGCCAGCTTTGCCACTCCAGAGGAAAGAACGACAGACGCCTAGCCGCTTGCGCTCGATCTCAATCAACCCCCGGTTATGCCACGACCAGTTTAGATGCTCGCGATAAATACTCAAGAGAAACATGCGACTCCGTTTTGTTGCCTTCAATTCAGTCATCCGGGCCCTTTGCCGGTTCGTCGTCCAGCCGGCAGGATGGCTCAGGGACACTATGAGCACAAATGAAAAAGCCGGCCCGAAAGCCGGCACTCAGTTCGAGATTGGATGATGACAATTTTCACTAGGCTAATCTTTGTCCCCGGAAGCCGTGGTCTTAGACACGCTTTCGGATGTCTTATCGGGCACGCTTTCGGATTTCTTATCGGCGCCCTTTTCCATTTGATCCTTGCTCGCAGGCGAGTCCTTGCGCGAGTAATCGCTCGCGTACCAACCTGAGCCTTTGAGTTGAAAGCTCGTGCGAGAGACCGCTTTCTTGACCTTGCCGCCGCACTTCTCGCATCGCTTGGGCGGGGCGTCGCTTATTCTCTGAATGACCTCGACGTGGGAGCCGCACTTCTCACAGGTGTATTTGTAGATAGGCATACTCCCCGGTTACCTCGATGAGAATCATTTATCACCCCGATAGTAGCACGAGCTAAAACGATGCATCAAGATAGACGCTAAGCCTCCTGCTTCACTACGCACCCATTTTTGAGGTTTCTTGGAGTAAAGCATCTTCCACTTTGACTGCCTTAAGCCCCTCGGTCGCGAACGAACCATCTCGAGCGGCCTCACTCGGCTTCAAAGATACCGCCGGAAATAGTTAGCCAGCAGGTAGCCGGCGTAGTACTTGTACGGCGCGCGTCCCAGGGTGTAATGACCGCATCGCACTATGGCCCGCTCGAGCTTCACGCCGTGGCGATCGCATTCTTGAAACAACAAGCGCGAAAGCTCAGGCGTGAAGGACAGGTCGTAGCGGGCCGAGATCATAAGCCCACGCCGCCCGTCGCCAACCAATCTGCTGACATAGGAATTGGGGCTAATCGCCAGCCAGGCTCGCCGGACCTGCTCGCGGGTGATTGCCGCCTCAAGCCCCCGCCTAACATGCGCGGTAGTCAAGCCTTCCCACACAACGTCCCCAAAATAGCTCGAAACGTGATTGTAAACGCCAACGCGGATGCGTTGTTCGTGAACGAACGTCAAGAATGCAATGCACGAACCGAGGCTTGTTCCAACGATGCCGATCCGATCATAGCCCTGCGCCTCCAACCAGTGGACTGCCGCTCTTGTGTCGAGCACCGCCTGCCGATTTGCTTGTAGCGTGCGGCCGAGGTTTGCGCTCACCATGTAGTCGGCGCGTTCGAAGCCGGGTAGCATTCGCCGATCGTGATAGGGCAGGCTCAACCGGAGCGCCGCGATCCCGGTCCGGTTCAGCAACTCACACAAGGCCACGTGCTCCTGTGACTTTGCGTTCCAATGAGGCAGCACTACAACAGCCCTCCCGCGTGCCTGAGCGACTTCATGAGTGCGCGATCCATTCGGCGAGCCTGTTTGCGCCGACACAGGAAAGTAGCGCGCATATGCTGTGTTGTTCTCAGCGAACGGCGTCTTTACCGCGCTCTGAAACGTGAGCCAGCCGTCTTCCAATGAGAAGGTGGGCACAATCTCCCCCGAGAAGAACTGGTCGCTTCTGGAAATTGCCCGTTCGTTAAATCTCAAGATCTCATCGAGTTTGTCAGGCTCCCGGGCATCTGCAGGCTCGGTAAATTGTCGCGGCTCGAGCGAATCGGCGCCACACTCAAACGGTCTTACCACCCGGTTGTTGTCTCTACGCGAGAGCTTGCGTTCCCAGTTATGAATCACATATTTGAGCATGTGAAGAAAGAATCCCTTCGCCCACAGAAGCCAGGACGCCATTCTAGAGAACGCCACAGGCTTGCTCAAGCCATAGTCGGCCGACCAGTCAGCAATCGGTCCCATTAGCACGCAACTTTGGAGCTGGCCAACTTCGCATACCTCTGCGACTTAAGAAAAAAGTGAATAAGTTTCGCAATGTTTTCCGTCTAACCTCCTAGGGAAAACATGAGCAAAACTAAACACTCAGAACCTGAGATACCTGACGGCGGTCCGCTTGCAGTGTGCGTCAACGATTGTCAGCTCGATTATGGGCAGGCACGCTCCGAACTGGTCGGTGTATGTTTTCAGGTTAGATGCGCATTCGCTGAAATGCGCTGGGGCTGCTCAGCAGCGGCAACCTTCGGGTTGTTGACCCTGAGCTTCGGCAAGGAAGCAACCGATCCCTCTTCAATGAATCCACGGTAGCGGCTGGTGACCGGCGAGGACTGCCACACAATGCCAGTTCCTGGCGCCGTTGGTCCGGCTCCTGCATAAGACGCAGCATCGCCGGGTTTTATCTGGCACAATATAGGTCTGCGCATAAAGCGCCGTGCGCGAATCGCTTAACCTCTTGAAGATTAGTCGGAGGACCGGTATGAACAGTCCAGATGAACGAGTGCTCGTAGAAAGAGAATCACCATATCATTACACCCAGGACGGGCTCGAACTAAAGGAACGCGCCGACCAGGCACTCATTCCGTTGTTCGTCGAGTTCATGGGTCGAGGCTATAGCCCCTACCAGATCTGCGCAGTTATCCATGACGGGGTCGCCGAAACGAGCCGACGCATAGTCAGCATCCACAAGACTGCAGGCAAGGAAGCCGCCGACCAAATGCTCAAAGAAAAACTGAAGTCATAGCGGGGCTACGGAAGTCGTTGAGGCGGTGCGTGACCTCCCTCAAGGCGCCTACGCCCATTGTCATTCGTGTGGCTCGCTATGAGGATCGGCGTGAGTTGATCAAGACCGGCTTCGCGCAACGGCGTCTCTGCGCTCAAGCAATTCCGCGTACTCCTGCTCCATCTGATCGAGTCTGGCATCGAGTTCAATATCACGCCGTCTTACCCGCACAAACGCCAACAACAGCAAGGCGATGGCGGCGCCTCCAACCACGCTAACGATCCAAATCAGAGTTTCGCGAGTCACCCCGAGCGTCAGCCGTGCTCCGCCCCTACGAAGGGCCAGATCATAGGCCGCGCCGGCCGCCAATAACAGCAAGAATACTCCTCCGCCGAGAGCCGCGGCGGTCTTGGCCTTGTAGGAGTCGACCTGTTGCCCAAGGTCGCTTATGCCTAGACGCAGGTTCTTGAGTCGAGCGTCGAAGGGTTCGACGTTGTCAGGATCAGGCATAGGCTGAAGTAATATTGGCTTTACTTTGCGCCCGTCCACAACAGACTGAAAGTCGATGCTACTTTATGAACTTGCCGGTGCGCGACCACCGAGTCTTGGTGAAGAAATCCAGCACCGGATTCGAGCCGGTTTCACCATCGTTGGTGCGGTCGATTGACCAATACACGAACATAGCGCGTCCGACTATGCTGCTGCGGGGAACCGTCCCCCAAAATCGGCTATCGAGGCTATTGTCGCGGTTGTCTCCCATGCAGAAGTACTGGTCGCTGTCATATCGGCCATCGTTGTCCGAATCGTAGATCCGCTGGAGCTGCGGATCGCTTCTGATCTCATCCGGCACCGGTTCACCTTTCACTGGTACTTTGAATGGTTGCCTGGTGCCGTACTTGGCGCTCTCGTCGTTGAAGGTTGACGCGACGCTTTCTTCATCGTTTTGGTAATAGTAGACCGTCCACTGGGCTCCTTGCTCATCGGCGTCGCTCCGCGCAGCCTCAAGTGGCGAAGCGTCGTCGTTGTTGTACTGCGGCTCAACGAAGACTCGACGTTCGGGCAATTGCTGTCCGTTGATGTAAATAGTGTTAGAACGCGAGTCGTACTCGACCGTCTCACCGGGAAGCCCGATAACACGTTTTACAAAGTTTGTCTCAGGCGTTCTTGGAAACTTGAAGACTACGATGTCCCCGCGTCTGATCTGCCGCTCGGGGAGTACAGGGATATTCCAGCGGTCGGGCCCAAAAACAAACTTGTTGACCAGAAGGTGGTCCTGGATCCAGATTGTATTCTTCATCGATCCGGTCGGTACCTTGACCGCTTGAACGATGAAGGTCATTCCGAACAATGCCATTACCAGCGTCACTACTGCGGACTCGAAATACTCACGCGGCAAGCTTTTCTTAAAAGTAACTGCGCGCGAGTCCGGATTCCTCATTTCAACCGTTCTTATTTCAGGGGGCGGCATCCGGCTGCTACCCTCTCTTTCAGTCGCCTGAGTCGTTTCCTCTTGTGTCGTTAAGTCCAACTGGTCGCTCATAGACTTGATTATCCCAAAGCCCAAAAAGGTTCACAATCAAACGTCATTGGTAACGCTCAATGCTTCATACTCGCTCTCGGTTTCAGCCGGGAGCTCCGCGGTTGCGTTGCGTCCGAGCTGGGAAACGTGCGAACCGTCTCCCGGCTCGTTACTCTGTGGGGTCGCGTCCTGAGTGACAAACCCCGGGGACACCTCACCTCCATCCTTCCCCTCGTCATTGCCGTAATTCTCAAGTGATGACGCGGACTCTTCCCCGAACGATTCCGAGGCTGGAGCCGCGCCGGCCCCGGCTCGAGCATCGCCGTGGTACTCGACGGCGGCTCTCTGCTGTGCAACGGCTATGCTGAGGTCATCGGGAGATTCCAGCGCACCGCGAGCAGCTTCCTGTTGCGCGAGCTTGATAGTGTGCCCTTCCCCCGTCGCGACCGGCCGGCCGCCGACGCGAAGCTCGACGCGAAAAGTCCTGCGGTGGTCCGGACCCAGCACCTCGACTACGGCGTAGTCCGGGCCTGGACCGCCAGCCGCCTGCAGCTTCTCCTGCAAAGCCGACTTGTAGTCTGCTCCGATCATCGAAGCCGGGTCTATGCTCATCAGCTTCTGGCGTAGCTCACGGCGCAGGAACCGTTCGGCGACTGTAATTCCGCCGTCGACGTAGAGCACGCCTATCAGCGCCTCGTAGGCGTCGGCAAGCAGCGCGCGCTTCCGGCGGCCGCCAGTTTTCTCTTCGCCGCGATTCAGCAGGATGTAACTGCCCAGATCCAGCTCTTCGGCGATCTCAACGAGTCTGGACTCGCTGACAAGGTGGGCCTTCATCTTCGACAGCTTACCTTCCGACAAATCGGGGAAGCGCTCGAGCAGCCACGCGCTCACAACGAAGCCGAGTACAGAATCGCCTAAAAATTCCAGAGCTTCATTGTGCTGGCAGTTTTCTTCCGCGTGCTCATTTGCGAACGAGCGATGAGTGAGAGCGCGATCCAGCAGGGCGCGCGACCGGAATGAATAACCGATCTTTTGCTCGAGTTCAGAAAGCAGTTTTTCGCGTTCGAGTAGAATCATTTTAATCGGCGCAAACGCATTCACAATATATCACAAAGAGCGAGAAGCCGTTACCCTAAGGAGCACAGACTCTACTAGTCTGTATGGCCACGGCGCCGACGTGTGTTTGCTCCTCGGCGATCCGAAACGCAAGAAGCCAGCCCAATGCGGGGCTGGCTTCATTGCAGGCGATGTACCTCTTGTAAACCGGCCGATCAAGGCTTCGTCGCAACGGAAACCGTGTTGCCAGAGCTCGCGGGTGGCGTAGACTTGTTCTGATCGATCAGCTTGTCCAGACCATCGGTCGAGTCGTTGTGCCTGTACTTATATAGATCCGTAAGCGCTTTAAGGATCTTCGCGCGCGTGTCGGCACTGTAATCCTTCTTGTCCGCGGTCAGCCCCAGGAATCGGGCCCAGCAGGTTATTACCCCGTCAGCCTCTTTGTTCACTACTTCCAGCGCGGCCTTTACCTCAGGTTTGGGGTCGGCAGCGTCGCGATCCGCTTCTGGTATCGCCTGATACTTTTGAGCGGCGGCAGCGTATTTATCGTTGTGAATCCTGCCGCAGTGGAAGAAGAACGTCGGATTCGAAGGCTCAAGCACCCCTGCCTTTTCATACTCCGCCAGCGTCTTGTCGATGTTCTTGTCGTGCTCGTAGACAATGGCCAGCGTCCCATGCATGTAAGCAAGCGTTACGTTCTTGTTGAAGGCCGGGCCGGCGCCGGTCGGCACCTTGCCCGCTTCGATAAGGCGAATGGCGCGCTCGGCAAAATCGGCTGCCTCGGCAGAGTGCGCGTAATTTGCCGGGGTGGCGGACAATTCGTTCGTCCGTATCTGGACAACCATCGCCGACAGATAGTCGAGATTGTCCGGGTCTCCCGCGAGCACCTCTTTGCCGATGCGAACTATCTCAGCGATATTCTTCGCCTTGGCCGCCTCCTGGAACATCATTCCGCGGACCTGTGGAACCCACTTAGTCTTGAGATACTCCGCATACTTGCCGCTAGAGAACTTCTCCAAGTATGCCTTGGCCAGTTCCATCGCCTTGGGGTAGTCCTTGGTGTTGTTCGCTTCAAACCACGCCTTGTAGGCCGCAGCCTCTTCGGGTGTGGGGTCCTGCGAGACCGGCACCGGCAGCATCATCTTCGCCGAAGCGAGGGGCACAAACAGCGCCAGCGAAAACGTGAGAGCTGCCATCATTATTATTGATCTTTTCATCAGACGATACTCCTCCTGAAATGTTTGACTCCAAGCGAATCGTTAAAGGAATCTCCGCAATACCGTCGTGTTATGCTGAATTTAGTGCAACTCTGGGATGCGTGTGAAGCAGTCGGAGTTGCTGACCACGACTCACGGGAAAAGCGCAGCCTGCATAGTGGCACGCAGCAATATTTCTTGTCAAGCAATCAGAACTGCTCGCGACCTTCAAGTCCCCGGCGTCGCAGCCGAACTGCCAGTCAGTCTAAGCAGAAACTTGTACAACTCAGGATCGCCCGTCAACAACTCGCGATTGGTGTGCCGCCCGGTCACTCCCGCGGAGGGCCGTTTGCGGTCCGAAATGAAGGCTTCGTAACCCTGAGCGAAGTACTCGTATTCGTTTGCCGCTGCGTAGTAGTCCAGTGTTCGACCTTCACGCCGGGCTCGCTCGTATAGCCTGCGAATCTCTTTCACTTCGCCCGTTCCCATAACGGCGATGTGAACCTGATGCGCGAACTCGTGCGCGATAGTGTTGAAGCCGCCACGCGCCGCCTGCTCCAGGTACTCGATGCCCGAAACAGTGACTCGGCCTCCCACCCCTCGAATGCTCGCGTAGTAGCGGCCATCGAAGGTTTTCTCGCCGGCCACGTCAGCGAAGCCGCGCAGGTCCCCCGGCCGTTGATCGAATGAGAGCAAGTAGTGACGCGCCTTCTTGCGCGCGAGCTTCGGCAGAAAACCTGAGAGCGGCGCAACCGCTAGATCAATCACTGCCTGCTGACTCCTGGTTAGCGAACTATAGTTCGGGAAGATTTCTCGCGTGAGCGCGTAAGCAGGAGGCGCGGGCCGCCCATAAAACACCGCCGCGAAATCAGTCGCTCCTATCTCTATCCGCGCCCGCTCGTTGATGCCCCGATAGGCGCAACTGAGTTCCAGATGAGCGAGTGCGCCATCAGGATCCACCGCCGTGGCAAGCTTCGCCGCGACGGCCGCTCGCTCGCACTCACCTTGCCTCAACCATACATCGGCAAGGCCGATCAACGCGCCGTAGTATCGCGGCTCGATGCACAGCGCGGCCTCGAACTCCGCAACTGCCTTTGTGAGTTCTCCTTCTTGCTTCAGCAGCCGGCCGTTCAGGTAATGCGCACGCGCTTGTTGGGACACGCTTTGCCGGTAGCCCGTTTGACCGTCGAGATACTGCGACAACACGCGGCGCCCGCCAACGTTGAACGGATCCAGCGCGACTACGCGCCGCGCCAATGAGCGGGCTTCGTCGGCCTTCCGCTCACTCGACTTCACACACGCGAGCAGATACAGCGCGTCAACGCTGTAAGCGTCCAGCGCGACGGCGCGCCCGGCTTCCTCGGATGCTTCAGACTCCTTTTTGCTCTCCAGCAGCACGCGAGCAAGCATCGCGTGCGCGTGGCTGTTTTGCGGTTCTCGCGCCAGACACTCGCGGAGGCTCTCGGTCGCGTGAACGTAATTCCCTTCGAGCAAATCCACCCCCGCCAGTCCGATGATTGACGCCATCTTCGATGCCGGGAGATTGAGTGCGCTTTCAAAGTAGCGCCGCGCTCGGGCCGGCTCTTCCGCGGCGAGATAGACCGAGCCGTATTCGTTGAGCACATCTGCTGAGTTCGGATGCTCTCTGGCCGCTTTGTCGAGCAGGCTGATCGCGCGTGCGTACTCGAGCCTGGCCCGTGCAATGCGAGCCAGCCCCACTGCTGCATCCAGACTCGCCGGCTCCAGTGCCTTAGCTTCATGGAACGCAGCTTCGGCGGAGTCGAGGTTCCACTTTCGGCGCAGCTCTTCAGCTCGTCTCAATGCCTCGGTTGCCAATTTGGGCGGCGTTTCGCCTGGTGTCTCCCAAGGCGTATAGTTGCCCAGCGTCTCGATACCCAACGCACTCGCGATCGGCAACCGTGCGGCACACAGCAGCAACGCAACGCCAAGAACGGAGCCGAAAAACGTGTATCGAGTTTTCTGATTGCGCTTAATCATCATCCCTAATGCTCATGTCGCTCAGGTTTGCCCCAATAGGTTGCGCGCCGGCTTCACCGAGTCGTCACCTGGTTGCTTCAGACCAACATCGGAAGCTACCTCCCGCAGCGAAGCGATAATGAAGTCGATGTGCTCGCCAAGGTCCACAGCCAGCTCCTCGGCGCCTTCATACACCTCATCGCGATTGACCGTGCGTGCGAATGCTTTGTCCTTGAGTTTTTTCTTCACCGACTTTGATTCAAGGTCCCAGATGCCGTTCGGCCGCACGAGCGCGCACGCGACGATGAAGCCGGTTAGTTCGTCGCGCGCATAAAGCCCGCGCGCGAGCAGAGAGTCGCGCGGAACGCCGGTGTAGTTCGCGTGCCCGAGAATCGCCCTCCGGAGCTCATCGCTGTAGCCGCGCTCTTGGAGGATCTCAGAACCTTTCATGGGATGATCCGGAGGATTTGGGTACATCTCATAATCGAAATCGTGCAGCATTCCGGTCAATCCCCATTTGTCTTCGTCCTCGCCCAAACGCCGAGCGTATGTTCTCATCACGGCTTCTACCGCCAGAGCGTGCTTCCGCAGCGATTCACCCTTTGTATATTCGCAGAGCAGATTCCATGCATCGTCTCGCGCCGGCATAAGGCAATCAAGATAGACTGGGAAGCCGGAAGTTTCAAACCATCAAACACACGCAGGCCAAAGCCTGGGTGGCAAAAACGCATGGAAAAAGAGCATGGAGTTCAGGCTTTAGCCTGGTAGTACATTCATCGTCCGACGCACAACCGGGCTAGGAGGCTAAGTTGCAGAAAGCGCATGGGGTTCAGGCTTTAGCCTGGCAGTACTCTTCTCCTCCTACGCAAGACCAGGCTAAGACCTGAACTCCATGCGCTTTCTAAGCGGAATACGCTAGAATAACGGCGGTCGGTGATGACTATGAAACTGGTGATGGTAGGCGGTCACACGCGCAATCTAGGCAAGACTTCGGTCGTCGCGGGCATCATCCGCGCGCTCCCCGAGTTCAACTGGACGGCCGTGAAGATCACGCAGTTCGGTCACGGCATCTGTTCGGTAAACGGTGAAGCTTGCGGCTGCGCGGTGAGCGAGCATCTATTCTCGATCACCGAGGAACGTCGCAAGGACACGGGCACCGACACCGCGCGCTTTCTTGCAGCAGGCGCTCGACGTTCACTGTGGGTGCGCACAAAACAAGGCGACTTGGCCGCCGCGCTGCCTGCGTTCCGCGAGAAGATCGAAGGCGACGAGTTCATAATCGTCGAGAGCAACAGCTTGCGCAGGTTTATCACTCCGCAGCTTTATCTTCAGGTGCTGGATACTTCGAATCCGGATTTCAAGCTCTCGGCTCAGCAGATGTTCGAGCTGAGCGACGCCTACATATTGGTCAGCAGACCGGACCACTCACCCGTCTTGGCTAACACTGCTTTGCTGGCGCGAGAGATGCAGAAGAACAAACCGTGCTTTACGGTCAAGGAAGAAGATCGATTCATCAGCGAGGAGGTCATCGAGTTTGTCAGATCAAAGCTCGCAGTTGGAGCGCCCGGCGTTGCGAGACGCTTACAACCGGCCTATTAAGGACCTGAGGATTTCGGTCACCGACAGGTGCAACTATCGCTGCACGTACTGCATGCCGCTGGAGGAATACGTGTGGATCGATCGGAGCGAGATCCTCAGCTTCGAAGAGATCGCCCGCCTCGCGCGTCTGTTCGCCGGGCTGGGAGTCGAGAAGATCAGAATCACCGGCGGCGAGCCGCTCGTCCGCAAGGATCTTCACAGACTTGTTGGAATGCTCTCGGGCCTCGCAGGCGTTCGCGATCTTTGCCTGACGACAAACGCTTCGTTGCTGTCGGAGCAAATCGAAGATCTCGCGGCGGCCGGGCTGAAGCGCATAAACGTAAGCATCGACACGCTCGATCCCGAAAAGTTCAAGCAGATAACCAAGCGCGGCGATTTGAGGAAGGTGCTCGACGGCATCTTCGCTGCAAAGAAGCTGGGTCTTGATCCGATCAAGGTCAACGCGGTAATCGAGCGAGGCATGAACGAGGACGACATCATCCCGCTGGTCGAGTTCGCGCGAGAGCACGGCTTCGCGATGCGGTTCATCGAGTACATGGACGTCGGCAACGCGAACAACTGGATCTCGGAAAAGATAGTGTCGAAGAAAGAGATTCTCGAGAAGATCACCGCTCGCTACCCGCTTCGAGAAGTCGGCCGCGACAACGGCACGGCCCCGTCGGTTGATTACGAATTCACCGACGGCATCGGCGACGTTGGAGTTATCGCGTCAGTGACGGAACCGTTCTGCTCGAGTTGCACCCGCGCCCGCCTGACCGCCGACGGCAAGTTAGTGACTTGTCTTTTCTCAGATGCCGGCCACGATTTGAAATCGCTGATGCGAAGCGGCGCAACCGACGAACAATTGATAGAGGTGATCAGTTCGGTATGGAGCAAGCGAACCGACCGCTACTCCGACGACCGCCTCGCAGCGATGAATTCCCCCGAGGGCTATCAGCCAAAGGCTCATCACAAGATCGAGATGATAACGCTCGGAGGATGAGGCGTTGCTTCGGGCTTATCCTCCCAGGGTAATCATTTCGATTCTCTGATGAGCCTCGGGCAATTCATCGCTTCGAGGCGCTCGTCAGAGTAGCGGTCATCCGCTTACTCCAGACGGAACTGATGACTTTATCAATCATCGGTCGTTGGCTCCGCTACATTCTCCAAGTCGTGGCGGCGGTGTGAGAATAAACCTGTTTACGGCTTTGTCTGTCCCGCTCCGCTTTCGGTCTCTACATTTCTTGTTTTCGATCCCTTGCGCAGCAGGTTCTTAACGCCGAACAGCGACTCCAAAGTGTCTTCCCAGAACGGCGCACCGACGCTCAGCAAGAAAGTCATCACTATCCACCCGGCGAGTGTCAGGAAGTCGTCTCTGCGCCTGCTAAGCCACCCTCCCCAGTCCGGCTCTTCCTTTTGATCAGGTCGACCCTTATTAAACCAGAGATCCTTGTTGAATCTCTCTTTAACGCCTTGCCAAGTTAGCGGTTGAAACCCGAAGCCGCTCAGCTTTGCAACCTCCTTGCGAATCTCCGCTATGTCTTGTTTGATACTTTCAGTTGTCACCTTTTCCGCGGCCGTCGCAGCAGCGGCTGCGCTGTCTGCCTCTGCCTTCTCTTCGTCTGCTTTTTCCTTTGCTGCTTTTGCCGCTGTCGCGTCCTGGGTACCTGCGTTTGCCTTCGCGTCTGCTTCTTCTTTCGCCTTTTTCGCTTTTTCGGCGGCCTTCGTCGCGTCTTCCGTAGTTTTAGTGACCTTGTCTTTAGCGCCTGCGTTGGCCTTTGTGCGCTCTTCGCCCACCTGCACGAGCTGGTTCCGTAAGGAATCATTGTTCACGACATTTTTGTAGACTTCGAAAACGCTCGCATTGAGGTAAGCGACGACAAGAAAGCTGATCACTATTGCCCAGGTCTTCATGCCGCGTGTGTAACGTTCCTCGAAGCTCTGCGTCACGGTGTCGTACCATGTCTCAACCTCGCCGAGCTTAGTTCGCAGCGGCGCCACTGCCTCGTCCAATCTCGAGTTCAGTTTGGCCAGTGACGCCGAGATCTGTCCTAGCGCATCCGACAGCGCCTGTAGATTTGCAATGATTCCAGCCGCCGCCGTTGCTTTCTTTGCGGTGTCCAGATCCTCCGCTACTTTCTTTTGGACTTCTCCGAGGGTTGTCAGCACATCCGACAAGTCGATGTCGCGCAGGTGCAGTACACTCCCGATAACAAGCGTGGAAGAACCGGCAAAGACGGAGCGAAGGTCATTGAGCAATGGAGCGAGTCCTTGTTGCAGCGCGGCAAACTTGGCGTTGGCATCGCCGCTCAGATTGCCGAGATGGTTTTTGTTGATCGTGTTGATCGCGCTTTCCAGATCGGTGATTTCGCCGAAGGCCGCTGTCAATTTTGCCGTGA
This sequence comes from Acidobacteriota bacterium, assembly GCA_038040445.1. Classification (NCBI taxonomy): domain Bacteria; kingdom Pseudomonadati; phylum Acidobacteriota; class Blastocatellia; genus Candidatus Onstottus; species Candidatus Onstottus frigus. The sequence continues at coordinate 107,070 of JBBPIG010000005.1, forward strand.
AGCCGCCCAGCAGTGAATCGGGTAGGACCTTACTCATGACCTTCTTCAAGTCCTCTTTGGAAATCGAGTCCAGCATTCGTTTGCCGGTTTGCGCTACGCGGCCGATCTCTTCGAATCCCTTGATCACTTCGTCGAAGAGTTTTTTGACGTCGGGACTCGGGTGCGCAGACGGGTCGTTCGGATGCGGGCGACGGGTTAGGATTTGATAGACCTTCCGGAGTATCGGAGACGAGCCGAAGATTCGCTGTAGCCATGCTCGCAGTTTGCCGCTTATGGAGGTTGGCGACTCTACGGCAGGAGGATTGAAGTTGACTACGTTCTCGAACAAGTCTAGAAGCGAGTCTTCAATTTGGCGCGACTTGATCTTTAATGCTTTCTTGAGCACCGATTGGATGGACTGCACTATTAAGCTCAACAGCAGAATCACCACAACGACCGCAATGATGTTGTCCAGCGCATTGATATTGATCATTAGCTCCTCCATTTTGTGTCCGGTCGATGGGCCGGACTTGCTTGGGGCGCGATGTAGTGAATACGCTCCACCGCCGGGTCATACGGCAGCTTGAGTTTTTCGGAGCCGCGACCTCGCTTTGAACGGCGCCGTGCTCATCTCACAAAAACGGCCCTCTGTTAATTCCTATCCAGCCTAGAATGGCCAATCGCGCGAAAACGTTTCAGGCCGAAAGCCGGTATCGTTGGCTGGCCGGTTTCAGAGTGGGATGCTCGGGAAGGGTTCGTTACAGAACGAGATCCATCAGGAGTCTTCGGTGTTCATCTACGCGTCTCCTTCGCCGCCCAAAGCACTCGCAGATCTAATTCGACCTTAAGGCATTGGCGGGCTTTCGCCGTGGCGAGCATGCGTCTCCCAGTGCTGATTGATATTCAAGTTCCCATCACGCGCGCGGGCGGCTTGACCTCAAAGTGCGCGTGATTGTCGTGGCCGGCGGCGTGGCTGCAAAGGCGCTCCGCAATAAGCACGGAATCGTTCAGGAGCACGCGTTTGGCAAGCGGCTGCGCCAGAAAAGCTTTTAGCATCGCCCTCATTGCACTTCTGTCGTACGCCGCGGCTGCTACGGTGATTCCGCCGACTCTTCCGTCTTTGCGAGGAAGCCGGATGTCTGACGCGAGTCCGCTTTGGTGAGTCGCGTGCGCTCTGGTGAAGCCTCCTCTTGGAAGGCTCGTGTCGTTGATCGACAGGACGGCTGCAGTTGGGTGCAAGCTCAGGAAATCCGCTTTGTATTTTGCGCCCGCGTCTCGAAGCGTGTCGGCGAGCCAGTTGGTACCGAAGTCGTGATTGTCTGAGTGATCGGCTAATTCGTCGTTGATGAAACCCTCCGCCCGAGAGCCCGCTGGCATCGTCTGCCAGCGAGGCGCGTTGGAAGCCTGGAGCCATTTGAGCGTGTCTCCGTTAACATCGACTCTTCCGTCGCCGGTGATGGTGTTGAGTCCCTGCTTGATAGTCTGGAAGAGCTTGATCGTATCGATCGCCAACTGGTCGACGCGCTCAATGTCGTCCTCATCGGCCAGCCAATCGAAACCCAATTCAATTAATCTTTCCTTCACGGCGCGAATATCATCAGGCTTGTTAGCGCCACCAGATCCGACGCTGCTTTGAATATTGATTGGCATTTTTGAACCTCCATCGTTTGAACAACTAGATATCGGAGCTTCCAAGATCAATCGCGGCAACAGGGCCTAGCATGATTGAGCCCTCATTTATCTATGACGATATCGGCAAAGCATTACTCGCCTTGAAAGAACGGATCAACGATCGGTGTGATTAAACTGGGAACATGTCCGAAGGAGCACCTTCTATCAACTTTTACGAGATTGACCAAGATCACCGTAAGATTGTTAACGCTAGGAGGATGGCGCTGCTGACTTGTTTGTTTTAGAAATAACGGCGCATTTCTGGCAAACCGCCCTCAAAACTCCGCTGTTAAAACGCGGTCAAGCACCAATCCCTTGAACCCGATCACGAGAAAACTCGAATCTAACGCTGGCGCGGGACCGTGAAACTACCATCGAGGACCGCCAGAATCTTCGCTTGACTCTAAAGCCACGTCAGATCGCGGAATCGAGTGTGTCGCATCTCTGAGGAGCGCCCCCAGGAAGTCGGCTGTTCCGTAGTAACTTTCTGCGCGAAGAACAGTTAATAAGCCCGGAACGGAAATAATATAGATGAGCCCCGAACGCGCCAGCCAGAATGCATACAGAGAAAAAGACTGGATAACTAGAAGCCGCACCCTTGTCGAACTTTTCGGGTAGTCGGCATCAATCCGAGTGATAGCCTTGTCGATAGCTTCTGCAACTGGCGACAAGGCGACTCTCACAACACGCAACTCTCCGGAAGGCGACAATATCGAAGACGCAAAAGCTCTTGCGCGACCGTCGATTAGGATCTGATGGTGTTGGTATTCGGTTTTGCGGGCCGGAAAGTTGCCACTGTAGCCAGTCGCTTTCAAGCCTTCAATGCCAACAGTCCAAACGTCGAAAGATTCGCTCAACTTTACGTCGCGCTGGCTATCTACGTCGTATAACCCCGGCAGCAACCTTCCTATCTGCGCCCCTATGTCGGTCAAGGGCCTATCGAGTTCCGAATCGTTCGTCGCCATATTTGAACTCCTCTTAAGGGATAAGCGCCCAAGTCGCGTCGAGCCTCTCGCCGAATCCGCTTAGAGTTACTATCGCGTCGGCTACTACACTATGCTTGGAGCCATTAGCGGGATCGTGCACCAGAAAAGTAAGCGGCCCACCAGTCGGCGTTTCGCAGCCGTATAGAAGCACCACGTGGCCTACGATCCCGGTGTAGCCAAGTTGGACAGGACCATTCTTCAGCAGCTTTTTTAGCTCCGTCACCAAGTCGTTCACATTGGGGACACTTGTTCGATACTTGTAGTCCGCCGCGACAGAATACTTCTCCCAAAGTTTAGTGATTGCCCGGTCCTTCAAAGTCTGATTGCACGATCCGCTGTTGATAGGTTGATTGGTGCTCGTGCAGCAAGTTATTCCCATTCCGAGCGGCGAAAGCGCCCGTTCCGCAATGCGGCACTGACTATCGGATGAGATGTTATACGCGTTGACAACCATGCGAACGCAGGCGGCCCAACACCATTTGGTGTCGCGTTGCTCCTCGAACCGCACGCTCTCGGACGGAGTACCGCACTTTTGAGCTGGGGGAGCCGTTTCGATTCGGAATCGCTCTGTTGCGCGGAGTGACATTGTTGCTCTCCTCAGTTGATTCTTCTCTAAGCACAATCGCCGTAGATGTCCAGGTCGCGGGCCGCTTCAACGCTACTCACGACAACCCGCCACCGTGAGATCCCAAATCCCCGGAGCCACAGAGAGGCGTCGGAGCGCCCCTTCCGGGTCTGGACCTTCTAAAAGGCGCAGCGTTATGGTGGTGAGGGTCGTGCGGATGCTCCGCATCAGTTCTTTCTGCTGCGGCCCTTGAAAGGACGAAGCTATATCGCTTCTCCGGTGGAACATCGGAAAAAACCGCGTCATAGTACATCTCAAAGTGCGAATGCTCGCTCGAATCCGATTCGTCGGGAAGGTTTAAAAGGGAAATAGTGACTGACTCTTCACCGATCGGGATGCGAAAAATGACGTCTCCAGTATCAAGGTTCATCAAACGAATAGATTCACCCGGCTGAGCGTCAAGCTCAACGGACATTTCGTCATTAGCCACACCAAAGGGTACGGAAGTCCCACCGTTCAGGACCCGCTTGCACGGTTCTGTGAGCGAGGAGCAATAAACAGTCCCATTCATAATATCGATTATTGGATCCAACACTCCAGGGTCGAGCGGCATAGGTCTCAGGTGAGCCGGCAAATCTCTCACACTCTCGAAATCTATCACCCACCGAGCGTCGAGCGCCTCGGGGCTGCCCGACGACTCAGGTGGCTTCAGACGATTTGGCGGTGATGGGCTGAAGTATCGCGTTGCATTTGGTTCGGTCCCTTCGACTTCGAGGCGCCAGAATCGCCCTCCGTCATGCGATGTGACTTCGGTCCGCGTGGTGTGACTCTCCCCAATGATCTCGTACACAACGCTAAATGTGTGCGAGCTTTCTGGTACTGCTCCAATCTGGTAAATTTTCCGGTCCTCGTCGTAGTAGCACACTATCAATCCATCAATTTGGACTTGCACTTTGCCTCTGCCAGGTACTTTCGACATAGCTATCTCCTTTGGTTAGAGTTCAGCCACCTTTTCCACGACCCAAGCGAGGGTCTATACTTCGCAACCTCAAAAGCTCGCCTGACCGCCGGTCAGTTGAAAGGCCGCCCAGTAATACGGATGGCGGTAAGTCACGTCGGATCCTTCAAGCATCCCTAGCTTCGCGCTGCGAAGCGCGCCTGCGGTTGGCTGTTGATGTTCCTTGCGATTCTGGTGGAACCTGATCATTAAATCTGCTGAAGCTTCAGAATCCACCGGCCAAAGACTTCCAACTACAAGTGGAACCTTTGCCGCCAGGAACGCCCGCGCCAAGCCGATCATTCCCTCGCCGCGATAGTACTGTTCTCCCGCGGTACTGCACGCTGACAACACCACCAAGCGTATTCGTCGCAGCGTCAACCCGCAGATGTCAATCGCGCGCAGTTCTCCGTCTCGGCCGGCCACTCCGTCACCTGTCGGCTTAGCCAATACCAGGCTGGATCTCATCGGAGACCGTTCATCGATCACGCAGTGCAGAGCAAAGTGCGCCACATCAACGTGCGTTAGCGCCTCTCTGATTGCCGGCTTCTTTGCCGCCGCGCCGACAAGCGGGCGGCCTCCGTAGAAGGCGGCGACTTTCTCGGCCTCTCGAACCGCCGAATCCATCCGCTTGAGCTCCGGAAACGCGGTTTCGTCAAAACTCGGATCTCCCACGCTAAGTATTCGCTCGTCCGGCGATTCGACCTTATTCTCTGCGGCCAGCTCGGAGCACAGTACGAAAAGCGACGCGCTTGGGACTGGAGTAACTTCATAGTCTTTGATCAGAAACCTGCCGCTTGGCGAGACCAGTGCATCCCAAGGCACTCGATTGAGAATCTTGTCAGGAACTATGATTAACCTATCACAATCGCCGAGGAATTCCTCGATTGGTTTTATGAGACCGGCAAAGAGTTCGCGCGCAAGGCGCTCGGTTTCCGTGGGGTCTTCCATGACTGGGTTCTGTAGATTCGAAAGGAACCTGGTCACTTTGGCCGAGAGAGTTATGGCCGATTCGGGAACCGCCTTTGAGCGGAGCCCTTCTCCTGAGACGACCCAGATTATTAGCTTGTTATCCAGCACGGCATATTCGAGCAGCCGTGCGTTCCGCGGCACGTGCTTTTGAATTGAGCTCAACTCAAGTGGCTGCCCCGCCGCGTCCAGCAAGACTTCTAAGCGGTCGGAGCGCTCAATGACCGTTGCCGTGCCGGTCATCGAGTCCAGAAGCGATCGGGCTCGCGAGTCCTCGGCGTATTCGAAGGCTTTTTGCTCATCGTTCATCAGCGAGTATGCCAAATCAATGCCAAGATCAAAGGCACTTTGCTCAACGTCGAAGAAGCTATCGCGATTGTCCTCCTCGCTAATCCTTGAGCGGTGTTGGTCCATAAACTTAACGACTCTGTCCCATTGGCTCTGTGCGGCAGGTACGTCCGCCATAGCAATGCAGCACGCGAGCCGCCCTTTGTACGCCTGGTAGAGATGGGTCGGAAAATCAAGGCGGTTGACTTCGTGCGATTCGATGGCGCTTTCGTACTTCTGGCGCGCCTCGCTCGATTGCCCGCGCTCCATTAGCAGGTGCCCCATCTGGATGTCGGCATAGGCCGTCATCAGGTGTCCCAGGTACTCACCAAGGTGCGCCGCCGCCTCGTTGTGTGACTCCTGAATTGCGCCAAGCGCTTCGTTGTAACGCTTCAGCCTGGAATACATGGTTCCGAGGTGGGACAGCGAGTATGAAACCGTTACGAACCCCCCCGCTTGCGCATACACTAGTGCTTCGGTCTGGTAATCGATTCCAGCCACGGGATAGCCAAAAGAAAAAAGAGCCGCCGCCAGAATCTCGTACTGCCGCCAGCGCGACAATGGTGCAATCCGCGAGTCAGAAAGAAGAGGCTGAATAGCGGCTATCTCCCGAAAACACGCGGTTCTATTGCCAAGGATCCGATAGTACTCGACCGCTGCGCCAAGAGTGTTGGAAACAAGGGAGTAATCGCCGAGCCGCTCCGCTACGACTTGAGCCTCCTTTTCCCTTTCGAGCGCCTCCGAGTAGTAACCCATCTTGAACGAGACACTAGCCGACACATGAAGAGCACGAGCGCGCAACCATTCGTACCCGTCCGCTTCGCACGTGCGCAGCAGTTCGTCAACAAGCGATTGGCTTTGGCGAGTCCGTCCCAACTCCCAAAAGTGCAATGCCAGCCAACACCTCTCGAGTCGAGAACTGCACTGGTCGCCAATCTCCGAAAAAATTTGGCTAGCTTGCTTCCGCAGCCGGACTGCGTTTTCCACACTACCTCGCCTATAAGCTTCCTCAGCCCGACTATTCAATTGAAGCGCCCGACTCGCCTCTGCGAGTTGATGTGGACGCGCATCGCGATAGAACCGAACCAAGTCACTCGTAAACTTGTCGCCCGTGAGTCTTTCGTCAAGCTCACCGGCTTTTGCCAACGCTTCAAGCCGGCTGCCCGTGTTACCTTTCCGACTCTTCGAATCGTTTAGAAAAACCCCTAATAACCCGAACCACAGTTTTTCTCGATTCGCGCAGAAGAGTTCCCGAGTCTCATCCGAACGTCCCTCCATATCGGCTTCCAAGAAACGTCGCACCAGATCCTGCCCGCGCTGGGAGATCTTGTTCCGGTCTTCTTCCAGCCGAGCGATATGACGGCGAGCCTCTTCAGCACAGGGACTTGTTGAATCTCTTTCAATATAAGCGCGCCAGTCCTCTAATGCTCGATCCGGCAGTCTCAATTGCTCGCGCAGCAAAGCTCGATTGAACAACGCTTCGTCGAGTTTGAGATCGAGCGATAGTGCGCGATCGAAGTGCTCCAATGCCTGCGAGAAGGCCTCAGCGCTTCGGCCGTCCTTATCGTTGGGGCCAAAGGAGCGACCCTTCTCGAGAAGCGCCGCCCCATAATCGCTATGAACTTGCGCGTTGGTTGCGTCAGCTTTCAACGCCTCGTTAAACTCATCAATAGCCTGATCGAAGCTTCTTTTGGCTAGGTACAATCGCCCAAGTGCGTGGTGCCCCGTTGGCGTCGGATGCTCTGCCACTTCATTTAGCAGAATTATCTCTGCGCGGCTTAGCGAAACAGAATCGACCCGTGCCGGGACCGCGCTTCGAGTGAGATTAAACGGCGCGCGACCTAACCCCGTGATACGCGCTTCGACCGGGCGCTCGTCGCGGAAGGCCTGAGCGAGAGCTGCAATGCCTTTTTGCACTTCCGACTGATAGAACACCACCCGCCAGATCCCAAGCCCGAGGCCGAGCACGATCACAGCAGCAGCAGCCATCCTCAAATATGGGGACGAGAACGCTCGATTCCACCCTGTGACATGGGGGATGACCGATGACGGACCAGCGCTAATTCGAGATGACGGTTTCGCTGTCGCGAGTTCCGCACCCGGCGCTTCTGCTGCTGCTTCCGTTGTGACATATCTTTTCAAGGCCATCGCGAAACTCAGTTTCCGCCGCCGGTCCGGCGTCGACATGAAGAAACTATCAAACCTGCCGCGCTCGTCTCTCGAAAGCGTGCCGTCGACGTAGTCTTCTATCAACTCGTCCTCAGCTACCTGAAGCAGGTCGAATAGCTCACCGCCGGCCATCAACCTCTCTTCAAGCGCCTGTTGCTCCGCTTCCTCCAACTCGCCAAGCAGATACTTCCTCAGATGTCGCTCATCGTTGCCTTCTTGATTCATTACTTCGCCGCTCTCTGCTGCCGCAGGAACCGCTCACTTACTAATGAACGATTCCTCGAAATGTTTCATTCGCGATGGCTCCCGCAAGGCAGTTTTCAACACACTCTTGCAGGTCTGCTCTGATCCGGTGCGCTCGTATCCGCAACGCGTTGACCGCAATTCCCAGCTTTTCAGCCAGTTCTTTTCTGTGAACGATCTTCGCGTGTCTTTCTTCCTTGTAATACTCGAGTATCAATTCGCGATTCTCCGCCGTAAGCTGATTCATGCAAGAATCAAGACAGCCGTACTCCTGCTCTTTCTGTTCGGGCGAATCAGGAGCTGGAGGAGGAAGCGGATGCGGTACGCGGCTAACCTTTAACCATTCATGATGAACCTTGCGGACTACACCGTAAAAGTAGATCGCGGGATCTCCGATGTATGAGTCCGCGAGCCCCGGCATTTTCCCGATGACCCGGTTGATCGTCTCATCGGCTAACTCCTCACCCGCTGTGCATCCGCGGCAGACGAGGATCCTTATGAGCCGGCGACGAATCTCCTCGTATTTCATTCCGGCCGCCTCGCGATTTGGATCAAGCCAGGTGAGAAACTTCTCGAAGGCTTCCGGACTGATGTTCATCTCCTTTCGCATTCGAATCCTGCCGTGCTTTTCGTGGGTGGTGAAAGCGTGAATGCCACAGGGAGTTCGCTTCCTGCCCAAGCGCCCGGCCTTCATTGCCCTTCACAAGGAGTGGAAGAGGTCACTCATTTGACAACCTGATCGGCGCTCAATGTATCACGACGCAACAGTCACGACAAACTTGTTTTTGTTGCGGCGATGGCAGTGATTGCAAGGCTTCGATTGTTACGGCAGGTTGCCGGTCCGTGCTGATCTTAAGAGCTTGGTTGCTTGACCAATCATCAGTGCCTTCGCCGACCTTGTTCGGGAAGACGCCGCTGACGCCAGTCTGTGGAAGAAACCAGTCAGCACCCGCGTCTAATAGGCCAAAGAAGGTCACAGATTCGAAGAAGAAAAGAGGTAAGGCGATGAACAAGGCCCTGTTGACTGCGGTACTCCTGATCCTGTTATTCACTCTAGTCATAGCGCCCGCATTCGGGCATCCCGGTTCCGGCATCGCCGTCGATCGCCAGGGTAACGTCTATTTCGTAGACACCGGGCGCGGCGTCTGGAAAGTCGATAAGCGTGGCCAGCTCACGCTACAAGGAGGTTCGGCCTTCCACTGGATGGCAATCGACTTTAACGGCCGGCTGGCAAAGACGCGGTGGCCGGGGCATAGCGAACCTTCTGCTGAGATCGAACGTGTTGGTGTCAACCCAACCTTGATTCTCTCAAGCGATTTCCCAGTGACCGTGGGGCGGGACGGCGCCCTGTACTACCCCGAGCTTGGGAGCGATCAACGAGTGCAGGTAATGCGGCTGACGCCAGCCGGGGATCGCAGCGTGCTCGCCACACTTCCAGCGGTGTCGGATGGCAGCGCGCTCCGGTGGCTCAACGGCATTGCTGCCGGCCCGGACGGCTCGATTTACTATAGCGAGAATACCGCGGTCAGGCGCATCAGCCCGCAGGGCGCAGTCTCCACGATAGCCAGCAAGATTGCCGTGCCGGACTGCGCACAGATCCCGGGCGCGACCCCAAACCTTGGTGTGTTCTTGCGCGGCCTCGACGTCGCGCGGGATGGCACGATTTACGTCGCCGCCAGCGGTTGCGGAGCGCTGCTCCGCATAACGACTCGCGGAAAGGTTACCCCTGTTCTTCGAACGACGAGCCCCTGGTCACCTACGGGAGTGGCTGTTACGCCAAGTTATGTATACGTCCTCGAGTATCTGCACACTGCGTCGGACGACAGGCGGGAATGGACACCCCGGGTCAGGAGATTGTCGCCAGACGGCACCGTGGTGGTGTTGGCGACCGTCGAGCGACCTCGTTCCACAGGACCATCGAGAATGAAATAACTCGCGAAGCGGGTGGCGGCCTAGAGCCACGGGTGAGTCCTCGAACCCGTGGATTCACGCGAACGCATGACCAACCCGCGAAGCGGGTGGCGGCCTAAAGCCACGGGTGAGTCCGCGAACCCGTGAATTCACACGAAGGCATGACTAACCCGCAAAGCGGGTGGCGGCCCATCCCGTTAAAGCTAAGACGACATGGGCTGTGAGATGCAATCCCGTTGGGATTGCCCTTAACAAAAACATTCATCCATTACGCCGCGACTGCAACCTTCGCAGGCGACTTGCCTGAAGAGTCCTCTCTCGGCTTGAGCGAATACCCCAGCTTCAGCCCGAAGATGAACAGCACAAACACGATTGCCCCGATCGCGAACAACGTGTCGCCCGGCACTCGAAGCCACCGAAGCGTCGCCATCAGCGGCGTTCCCATAAACTCCGGGCTCCTCGCATACCAATAGCTCTGGTTTACCGAGGCCCACGTTTGCAACAACCCGACCGGCAGCAGGCTCAACAGGATCATCAGCGCCAGCCCGATGTTCATCGACCAGAAAGAAAACTTCAGCAGCCCTTCCTTCCATTCGCGGTCGGCCATCAAAGCCCGCATGCACATCAGCGTCAAGCCCAGCCCCAGCATCCCGTACACGCCGAACAGCGCCCCGTGCGCGTGCACCGGCGTCGTGTTGAGTCCCTGCATATAGTAGAGCGCGATCGGCGGGTTGATCATGAACCCGAACAACCCCGCGCCGACCAGATTCCAAAACGCGACCGCGATGAAGAAATAGACCGGCCACTTGTACTTCGCCACCCACGGCGCAGAGCGCGAAAGCCGCAGGTCCTTCATCGCTTGATATCCGATCAACACCAGCGGGACAACCTCGAGCGCGCTGAAAGTCGCGCCCCACGCAATCGCCGCTGTGGGCGTGCCTGAAAAGTAGAGGTGATGATTCGTGCCGATGATCCCGCCCGCAAGGTAGATCGTCGCGGCGATCAACGAAGCCTCAGCGGCGAGCTTCGCGCGGATCAATTTCAATCTCGCAAACAGAAACGCGATCACCGTCGTGGCAAAGACCTCGAAGAAGCCTTCGACCCAGAGATGCACAACCCACCATCGCCAATATTCAACCACGCTTATGTGGGTGTTCCTGCCGTACATCAGCCCCGCGCCATAGAACAGCGCTATCGCGCCAGCCGAAAGGGTGAAGACCAGCACGAGTTGCCTGTGCTCTCCTTTTTCTTTAAGCGCGGGCGCGATCACGCGGAGCATCAGAAACAACCACAACAGGAGACCGATGAAGAGTCCCGCTTGCCATACTCGACCAAGATCGATGTACTCCCAGCCCTGATGACCCCAGTAAAAAGAGTTCGCTTCACTCAGACGATTGTGTACGCTCAGGTATTCGCCGGCCAGCGAACCTGCCACGATAATGAGCAGCGCTACGAACAGCAGATTCACCCCGAGGCGCTGCCCCTTCGGTTCCTTCCCACTGACGAGCGGGCCGATGAACAGCCCCGCCGCCAGCCACGACGTGGCGATCCAGAACAGACCGATTTGAAGATGCCACGTTCGCGTGATGCTGTACGGAAGCCATCGCGAGAGCGGGATTCCGTACAACCCGTCTCCTTCGACGCCGTAGTGAGCCGTCACCGCTCCCGTGAGTATCTGGATTAGAAACAGTGCGGCCACGACCACAAAGAACTTGAGGGTTGCCTTCTGCGAGGGAGTGGCTTTCCATCCAAGAATCGGGTCGGTGGCGGGCGCCGCTTCCATCGGCTCAGTCGGTGGCTGCGCGGCGTAATACCAGACGAAAGCGCCGATGCTCGCGAGCAGCATCATGATGCTCACGCCGGTCCAGACTACTGCATCGCCGGTCGCGACGTTTCCGACGAGCGGCTCGTGAGGCCAATTGCTGGTGTAGCTGATGGTGTCGTTGGGCCGATTGGCCGCCGCGGCCCAAGCGGTCCAGAAAAAGAACGAGCTGAGCTCGCGCAGCTTCTTCGAGTCGGTCTGCGCTCCTTGTGGAATCGCGTAGCCGGTATTCCCATTGCTGAAGATGTCCGCGTAGTACGTTTGATTAGCCTCGAAGGCCTTTGCCCGCGCCGGGTCTATCGTAAGGGTATTCGTCGAAGCGTCAAACTTGTTCGTCCGAATCAACTGCTTCAACCGTTCGCGCAGCGCGGCTTGTTGTTCGGGCATCGCCGAGTCGTAGGGTGTGCCCAGTTGCGACGTTGACCATTCGTTGAGCATGAACTCGCACTCGCGGTGAAGCCAGTCGGCGGTCCAGTCCGGTGCGACGTAGCTGCCGTGTCCCCAGATGGAGCCGACCTCCATGCCGCCCATGGCTTGCCACACGCTTTGACCTTCTGAGATTTCTCCACTGCCAATTATTTGTTGGCCATCGGGAGTCACGACGCGGTCGGGGATTGGAGGCTTTTCGGTATAGATGCGAGTTCCTACCCATCCCAGCACAACAAACCCGAAGATCGTCACTAGAATCAGTCCGGTCCATAGGCGTTTCATATGCGCGGTTTCCTTCTCCTTTTGTGAAGTCCCGAACGGTGTCGGAGTCGTTGCTGATGCTCCAGCGCCGTTGCGTTATGCAAGGCTTCAACCAATTCAGGATGGCTATCCTACACCAAACTTCGTTCTGATTCACTTACAAAAGAAAGGGGAGTTGGACCGGGCTGCTTGACAGAGAACGGGACACATGCCTGGTGGTGTCCTATTAGAATGTTGTTGCTAGAAACCCTACGTCTTTTTGGGTCCAAACCATCCGGGAGTAAAGTGAAGCTCGATTTTGCAGACGGGGCAAAGGTAGAACCTGCCAGACTTCACAGACTCTTGCCTTTGAATGATAGATGGCCGTTTGTCTTTGTAGCATTTGGCACAAAGCCAATGCGTTGGCTCGCCTATGTCGGCGCCTGGCTTTACGGTATAAACAAGAACACTCAAAGCAATTTCCTTCAGTTCGTAACGCGCAGACTCGGTCTCCCAATGATCAAACTCAGCAATCTTTTGTTCAAGCTCTTTTTTCTCTTGCAGCAGCGAGTCCTTCTCCGTCAGTACCACAGACATCTTCTCTTGCAAGGCCAGAATGGTGATGTTCAGGTTGACGGTCTCTTGAAGGACCTGTGCCGATGTTTTGATGTCGCTTGTGAGCTTTGCGATCTCAGCGAGAGCTTTGATTGAAGCTATTGCAGCGGTGATCTCAGCGTACATTCTTGCTCCTTTGGTGTTCGATTTCTGAAGGGTTATCGTGATGACAAACGAACTTGAACAGCTATCGCCGTTAGAACTCCGGTTTGAAATTAGCAAGCGTATTAGCAACTTGCGCTGTGATCTCCTTGAGCGTGTCTATGACGTGTCGGCCATCTTCAAAGGCTAAGAACAGGGTCAAACTTGCCTCCATATTCATGCATTGCTCAGTGACCCCCGTTTCGTTGTCGGTTTCCCATCCTTCAAGCTGAACAGTAACCTCGCCAACCTTGGGCTCTGCTGGACTGTCCGTAGTCATAAGGCGGCGAGCCGAGAATCTCATTTTGGATTGGCTGACAACGAGGTGCCTGTGCTTGTCCGGATTAGACAGCCCGGCAAGCCACTGAGTCCATGTGACTCCGTTGCAAGGTTGCAGCTTCTCGATCATTGCTATATGCGTGGGGTTGATGAATTTGAGGTAGGTCTTACGCCGTCGCTTGAAACCCTCTGGGGTGCCCTCAATCGGGAACTGAGTGCCGTCTTGTGCCGTCTTGGTATTCAGGATGGCGAGTTCGTAAACAAGGTAATCAAGGCTAGTCCGCAGGTTTTGAACGGTCTCGCCGATGAGGACCGGCAAAATGAGTGGTATCGGCTCTCGAATTGGCTTAAGGTGCGCTGTCGGCCAGACCTGGTTTGCTTGGACCTGTCTCACTTCGAAAGAAGCAGAGTCGGCCATTCCTCTAGCTTCTCTATTGAGGTAGATGTTATTGACGGTCTCCAGTTCCACAAGGTGTTCTTGTGCCCTGTCGAGCCGGACATAAGCGCCATCAAGAGGGTGCATGAAATCACTCTAGCGAATCAGGGTCTAAGGAGCTAGGCAGCGAGCAGTTCGGTAAGACTCCAAACGTGATCGGTTATACCAGACTCCATAGCGGGAGTCACACGCAAGGTAGAATGAACACGGCAGAAGTTATAATAAGCGAAGTAGAGCGCGTATGCGGCCTTGAGGTTTTCCCACTTGCGGCTGAATCCGTTGGTCAATCGCGTCATCCTTCGCATTGCCATTCGCACGTTCAAGTTTTGCCTCTCGATGTGGCTTGTGCAGATTCGATCCAGTGCGGGGTTTCCGATTTGAATTTGTCTTATAGTCTCCACGACCTCTGCCGGGGAGTATCGTTGTTCGCGTTCGCGCTGTGCTGCGTAGACCTTGATGAGTTGAGCAAAGTCAACGCGAGTGCCCAAGCTGTACGAGACGGCATACATATAAGCCTTGAAGCCGTCCGTTGTCAGTTGGAAATGGCCTTGTGTTGCTTCGTTCAGCTTCTCGGTAAACTCCATCGTATCCTCGGCGGATCGACGGCCAAGATGCCACGCCAGCACGAGCTTAGTTTCGCGCTCGATCGCGATGAAGCAATAGGCGTCGCCGACGTAGGGGTTATCGCTACCCTTGATCTTCTTCGTTTTTTCCTTCATGGCGACGAATCCCCAGACCTCATCAGCCTGAACATCCCTAACGGCGATGTTCTTGACTCGGTTTTCAAGCAGCCGGCTTGTACCAGCTCCCAGACAGAGACCGCAAGCTGGAAGACAGCTGATTCAAGCGTCAGCTGTCCCCCACGTCCATAATGACAATTTGCCCCGGACGTGCGAGCAGCCGGTCAATGATACCTTGAGGATTCCGTCACTTATCCTTTGGTAGGTCTAGACAACCGAGAGTAGAATCACCTAGACAACCTAGAGAGGGGCGTTGGAACGATGTCACAACCCAGCAGCAATTCAGCACCAGCGGATATCCGCTACTTATTCCGGTTCCGGGACCTCATAGCAAACACCTTACATGAACATCAGGAGATCATAGACAAATACCACGCATGTTGGTGGGGATGGTGGAAGCGCCCCACAGAGGGACAACGCCCCGACGTTTGGGAGCCACTCGAAGGTGAAACGCTGGCCGGTCGCGCTGTCGCGGTAGGCTTGTTTGACTCCGGCGATGGCAATGTATATCAGGCTTGGGTTACTCAGGTAATCAAACCGCAACAGGATGCAGGCCTCCCTCCACTGCCCGAGGGTGAGGAGATACTTGTACCGGAGTACTATCGCAAGAGCCCTTTCAGCAGGGCCTGGATGAAGATCTCCAAAATCGATCCGAAGCCGATTTCATTCTTCGGCATGTATTCCCTTGCCCGGCTTCCCCCTCTGCCTTACTACGCTGAATCTGTCCTGAACAGGCTCCGAGACAAAGTCATCATGAGCCCCGACGAACTTCGTGGTATGGACACGACGATCTGGGAAGTCCGTCTGCGGGCGCAGGGCGATCATGACGAAGAAATACTGCTAAGTACACGGTCTCTCTCAAAACCGGTCTCCTTCGATTCTGTAGACGCTCAGAGTAACACAATACTTCACATCACGGATCCGCACTTCGCGATAGGTAAGCACCGTTCCCAACATGTATGGCGCCTTGAGAGCGAGCCTGCAAGCGGCAAGGCGAGTCTGGCCGAGGCGATCAAAGACGCACTAAATCAATCGAAGGTCGGCTTAGTGATCGTCACCGGTGATCTGACCTTCACGGGTGAGGCCGGAGAATTCGACGAAGCGAGGAAATCTCTCAGGCTCTTGCTGGGCCTGCTGGACCTCGATCTCGACCGTCTGGTTGTTGTCCCAGGTAATCATGACATCCGCTGGACCACGGAAGAATCTTATGAAGAGAATGCTCGCGTACGAGAGGCTCCAGACGATGCCAGAAGGAACTACGAGAAGTTCTATTTCGACCTTTACCGGCATAAGTCGAACCTGACGCTCTCGGTGGGCCGCCGCTTTCAGTTGCCGTGCGGTGTCGCACTGGAAGTTTGCGCTTTGAACTCAAGCTCTCTTGAGCAGGGCGCGAACTTCCTAGCCGGCATGGGGCGCATAGAGGAGAGCGCGTTCAGAAAAGTCGCAAACGAACTTGGTTGGAGCCAACCCAGCATGTCGCTTCGATTGTTAGCCCTTCACCACCATTTGGTATTAACTGAGAACATCGAGCCGGCATCCGGCTACTCCCACGGCTTCGGAATTGCCGTCGATGCGCCGCAGATACTGCGAACGGCCGCCAGGTATGGGGTCCAGCTTGCGCTCCACGGCCACAAACACCGCGCCTTCATCTGGCGATCGGGAGTTTACGAACTGCCCGAACACACGCAGACCGAATGGCGACTCGGGAATGTTTCAATTGTGGGGGGCGGTAGTGCCGGTTCGAGCGATACCGAGGCGGGGAAAAACTTTTTCAATCTTCTCGAAGTTAACAACAACGGGGTCGAAGTAAAAATGTATAGGGCCGAAGCAGGAGGTGCTTTCGGGCAAATGTCGCGGTGGACGGCAGCTTTTGAGTTGAAGGGGTCTCCCCCGAGCCTTACACTTCAGGACTGGATCATGCCTTAGAGGAACAGTACATGAAACGCTGTCGCATTCACCTTTTGGTCACTGACTTAGATAATACTTTGTACGATTGGGTGTCATCCTTTGTCCCTGCCTTTTACAGTATGGTGGACGTTGCGGCCCGGATTCTGCGCGTGGACCGGGAGGAGTTACTAGATGATCTCAAGGCCGTTCATCAGCGGTATCACAACTCAGAGCAACCTTTTGCACTACTCGAAACTGCCACTGTCGAGCGCCGCTATCCTCATACTTCTCGTCTCGGGCGAAAACGTCATCTCGACGCGGCATTTGATGCGTTCAATAGCATCCGTCGACAGAACCTCCGCTTGTATCCGGGAGTCCGGGAGACTCTCCGGGTGATACGTGACAGCGGGTGCAGCATAGTGGGCTACACCGAGGCTGTTCTTGAGAACAGTCTATACAGACTGAGTCTGCTTGGTATCCTGGAAGAGATTCAACTACTTTATGTGCCGAAGAGTCGCGCAGCCGAAGGTCACCCCGACCCGGCCCGTCAACGAATTCTCGAGCAGTATCGTGAGAGGGTGCGCCTACTACCTGATGGTCATCGAAAGCCTGATCCTCAAGTCCTGAAACGAATCTGCGAGGAGCACCGTGTACCGGTGGAGGAAGCCCTATACGTTGGCGACAGCATGACCAGAGATGTTGCCATGGCCAAGGCCGCTGGCGTACACGCTGCTTGGGCCCGATATGGATCTGCACTCAATCCGAACGATTGGAACAAACTAGTCCGAGTTACCCATTGGACCGCTGAAGACGTCGCCCGTGAGATGCGACTCAAAGAAGAGTATCGCGATGTTCGACCTGATGTAGAAATCGACTCGTTCGCTGAATTGCTGGCGCCCGATGAGCGAAGGGCGAAGCAGTTGTTTGACTTTGGTTCGAAGGACGAGTCCCTTATAACCACCCGCGAACCCCTCTTGCGCGGAACGCTTCCTAGTTCACATCTCCAGTAGAACGCCTCGCGTTCCAGCCGGGCCTGTCCGGGCGATCGCCAGCATCGACGGCTCATTTTTCATGATTCACGAAGGCTAAGCGATGACCAAATCTCCACCTCCAAGCGAAGAGTTGATACGGTCGCTCTCACAGTTCGATCTGAAGGTCGCCGAGCTGGCGTTTGAGTTGCGAAAGACCCTGCTTAAGACAAAGGAACACCGGGCGAGTGTTGAGACACGTCTGATGATTCGAGACATTGACGGATGACCGGCGGCCAGAAAATCGTGATCATTGCCGGGCCGAATGGCGCCGGCAAAACGACGTTTGCACGACAGTTCTTGCCTGCGGAGGCTGACTGTCCGATCTTCGTTAACGCTGACCTGATCGCAGCGGCTCTTGCGCCGCTCTCTCCAGAAACTGCGGCAATTCGAGCCGGACGGTTGATGTTGGAAGAGATCGACAACCATGTACGTCGAGCCGAAAGCTTTGCCTTTGAAACTACGTTGAGCGGGCTGATGTACGATCGCTTGATTTCGAAGTGGCGACAGCTAGGGTATCGAGTGAAGTTGATATACCTGAGTTTGCCCAACCCTGAAATGGCAGTCGCACGGGTCGCGTACCGGGTTGCGCAAGGGGGGCATTTCATTCCCGAGGCAGTAATTCGACGCCGTTTTGATGCTGGCTGGAACAACTTCAATTCAAAATATAAGCTTCTCGTCAACGCATGGTCGCTGTATGATAATTCCCAACCGCATCCGGTTCTAATCGAGGAGGGCGTGAATGATGAAGACTAGTATTCTGGCCGAGACTGATCCAGACTTAGCACAAGCCGGAGCGGCCCTCGAACGCGCGGCTCGCGACGCAAGGCTTCTGGCAGATCAGACAAACACGCCGTTCCTCGTGTTCATCGACGGAAAGATCGTAGACCTTCGCACGCTCGAGCAAGAGTCGCACATTGAATCTACGTCAAGCGAGCCGAGTGAGCCCCGCCGCTCACGTTGAATCACGCGCCAGCGACAAAAGAGATGACTAGACCTCCGCCACCACCAAGCGAAGAGTTGATCCGGTTTCTCTCGCAGTTCGATCTGAAGGTCGGCAAGCTCGCGCTCGGGCTGCGTGAGATGGTGCTTCAAGAAGCGCCCGCGGCGGTCGAGAAACTTGTTCGCGTGTACGCACTCGTGTTTTGGTATTCGCTCACGGGCAAAATGTCGGACGCGTTTGTTCAGGTCGTGGTGTATACCAAAGGCGTGAATCTCATGTTCAATCGCGGCGCCGAGCTTGAAGACCCGAAAGGAGTGCTCGTTGGAGAGGGCAAGATCATCCGGCACATCAAGGTCCGGCAACCCGAAGATTTGAAGAACCCTCATCTGCGGAAGTTCATTCGAGCAGCGCTTAAGCATGCGAAGTCGATCGCCAAGGAGAAGGAGCTCGCAGCCCGGCCTACGAAGCCGATTGCGCAAGCTTCGGCGAAGAGGCGTCCGAAGTAGGATCACGGACTCTCCGGGTATTTTGAATGATCTAGTTTGGATCTGACGGGAACTGTGTTAGGGTAAACGTCATGAGCACAACAACACTAATTATCGTTATCGTCGTGCTGCTTCTCCTCTTTGGCGGCGGTTACGGCTACAGTCGCCGGCGATAAGGACGGCTGCGCGAGCGCCACAACCGTCTTTCGGATTGCAGACGCGTTGCTACGGGACCATCTCTCGTGCATCCTGCCAGTAGTTCGCCCACTTCAAGACTTCGTCTTTTCGAACCCACTGAAGGCCCTCGCCAGCGTAGAAGTAGCGAATGCGGCTCTATTGCCTAATATCGACGCTCAACGGACGGAACGTAGCAGGCGGGCTCTCACCCTGAAAAGCCGATCCAGCGGCCGCGCTCTCGAAGAAGTAGAAGCCCTGCGAGTATGAGTTCTGGGGCGCGCATCGTACCCCCTTCACGTTTTTGCACCCATTCAAGTCACCGGTGCGTATCTCGTGTGTGCCCACTTTCGGAACATTGCTCTATACAAGGGCGTAACCCCTTATTCGAGCAGAGAAGACGAAGAGTCTGCTACGATAATAAAGTTTACGTCACTCACATTCCGGTTAAAACCGGGTTTTTCATTCAGGGGAGAAATTATGAACAAGATTCGTGTTTTTGCTATCGCGCTGATCTCGCTTATCGCGTTAGCTCTCTACACGCTACCTGCCATACAGGCTAGCGGCCCCGGCCCATCAGCTAAGAACGTCACATTCAACAAGGAAGTCGCGCCCATCTTCTACAAGAGCTGCGCTGAATGTCATCGACCCGGCGAAGCTGCGCCGTTCTCGGTCCTCAGTTACAAGGACGTGCGTCCCTGGGCGAAGTCGATCAAAGAGAAGGTCGTCAATCGCCAGATGCCGCCCTGGCACGCCGATCCGCATTTTGGCAAGTGGGCCAATGATCCTCGCCTGACGCAGGCTCAAATCGACACCATCACTGCCTGGGTAGATGGCGGCGCCAAAGAGGGCGATGCGAAAGACCTGCCGGCCGCCCCGCAATTCATCGAAGGTTGGGGTATCGGGAAACCGGATGTGATTATCCAAATGCCCGAAGAGTATACCGTCGAAGCCAGCGGCCCCGACGAGTACCAATACTTCGATGCGCCGACCAATTTTAAAGAGGACAAGTACGTCCAGATGGCCGAGGCGCGGCCCGGCAATCGGAAGGTCGTGCATCACGTCATTGCTTTCGTCGTTCCGCCCGGCCAACCGAGCCTCAACATGGTCCCAAAGGAGCAGCGCTCCGCGGCGCTCGAAGGGTCACTAAAGAACACCCCGTTCTATCGCGACGGTCTCTTGATTCGCATGAAAAAGGATCAGCCGGTCTACAACGATGGAAGCGAAGTCCCGGCCAATCTCAAAGGCTTCAACAACGTTGACGATTTTCTCACCGCCTATGCGCCGGGCAGCGACTACGGCGAATGGCAACCTGGAACCGCGAAGAAGATTCCCGCGGGCGCGACCATTCGCTTCCAGATTCACTATTCCAAGATTGCCGGCAGCGTTCAGACCGATCGATCAATGGTCGGTATGATCTTCGCGAAACAACCGCCAGAGAGACTGATGAAGACGCGCGCAGTATCGAACGTATTCTTTGAGATCCCAGCGAATGCCGACCATCACAAGGTGACCGCGTCCTGGAAGCCGAGTCTCGACGTCACTCTCTACTCGCTGATGCCGCATATGCACTATCGCGGAGCGGCGATGGAGTACAAGGTGTTCTATCCGGATGGGAAATCGGAAGTGCTGTTGAACGTCCCTGCTTATAGCTTCAACTGGCAGATGGCCTATCGTCCGCAAGCGCCGATACGTATTCCCGCCGGCAGCAGGATTCAGGTCACCGGGTACTTCGACAACTCGACGAAGAACAAGTTCAATCCCGATCCGGCCAAAGCCGTGCGTCAGGGCGAGCCCACCTACGACGAGATGATGATGGGCTTTATGGATTACACCGCCGAGAAGCCGCAGACGTTGGCGAAGGTCGATCCGCAAGTCTTCGACACGTACGTAGGTAAGTACGACCTCGGCACCGACCGCCAGTACGTAGTGACCAGAGAGGGCAATCGCTACTTCGGCAAGGCCCCAAACAATCCGAAGCGCGAACTCTTCCCTTCGTCGGCGACGAGGTTCTTCATCCCCGAGGTCGAAGCCCAGATCACTTTCGTCAAGGATGAGAAAGGCGAAGTGGTCGAATTGGTCTACGAACAAAACGAAGGCGTGAGGCGCTCCAAGCGAGTCAGAGAAGCCACGGCGGGTAGCCGGCAATAAGCCAACTACTGACCAACCAGTGAGAGGAGGTGGGTTGCATCATCCACCTCCTCTTTTACACCGCCGTTTCCTGAACGATCCACCCACTAAAGCCTCATTGTCGGACATCGCAAGTCGTGAGTAGCACGACCACGCTGCCGCGTGGGAGGGTCGTGGCCCCCGAACCCGCTATCCGCCTTGAGACTTTGCGGGTAGTCCTCACTTCCGATCGTTGCGACTGCCCTCGTTGGTCGCCCCACGGTGCTGGTCGTCGACCGAATAGGTGATCCCCGAGTACTGCATCTCTTGCCAAGTCTGCGGGCCCCATCGCACGGCCACCTTCGGGTCGGGATTCCATTTGTTTGCGGTCGAGTTATCGTAATGTGCCGAAGCCTCGAGCCGTGATCCCTTCGGCACCGCCAGCGGTTTCGTGAACACGTAATACGTCTGCCAGTTGAAATCGTACTTTGGAACCGACAGCACGACTTCGGAGCGACCGTCGGGGTACACCAGCCGATACTCCCAGCTTTTGCCGCGCAGATGAGTGTGCGGGAACAACGCCCAGATGTGTGAGTCCTCGCTGAACTGAATCGCCGAATCGACCGCTTGATTGTCAGCGCCGGGCGGAATGACGAACAGCGGGTTGACGAACGCGCTGTTCCGGATTTCCTGCTGCGGCGGCTGCCTGGCGAAGATCATCCCAACGCTGGTTCGGTCCCTGGTAGCCGTGCCGTTTGCAGTGTAGTGGATCTGGAACGCGAGCACCGCTCCGGCCCTGATCCGCATAGCCGTGCCGGGCTTAAAGGTCATCGCGTTAGTGCCGGGCGCAGTCGTGGCGATCAGCGGGCCGGGCAGCCCGCGCTCCTGCGGCGAGGCGCTGCCGTGCCCCTGCCCGAAGCCTCCGAGGTTGGGCACGATTTGCACGAAGGCTGGAGGCGAGCGCCGCGCGCCGGGCTCGCGACAGAAGACCAACACGTGATGCACCACGCTGCGTGCGCCGGGCCTTACCTCGATCGCCTGCACCCATTTGTCTTCGGTGAAGTTGGCCGGCGCCTCGAAGAACTGATAGCCGATCGTCCCCGACTCCGGCACTTCAAACTCTTTCGGAATACTGATGACCGCGTCGGGTGTGCCGATCTCCCAGCCGTCGGCGAACTTCGGAGCGGGCGGCAGATCTTTTGGATCACCTTTCGGCGCGCCGCCGTCCGCCCATCTGATCAGCGTGTCTTTATCCTTGTCGCTCAACCGCCGATCGTTTGAGAAGATGCCGTGCGCCTGCGTTGCGTGCCACGGAGGCATGCTGCCGACGGCCACTTTTTCGCGAATCGACTTCGCCCAGGGCCGGGCGTTTTCGTAGGTGAGCAGCGACATCGGCGCAATGTCGCGGGGCCGGTGACAGCTCGCGCAGTTCTTGAACAGAATGGGAGCGACATCCTTTGAGAAAGTCGGCGTGGCAGCCGGACTTGTTCGAGCCGTGGGAATAGTGGTCAGACCGAGAACGGTGAGGGCCAATACGATTGCATAACTCAGTCGAGTCTTAATCATGAGTTGAGCTTCCTTCTTTCAGTCTCGAGATCAGCTTCGCGCCGCGCGCTGCGGGTGACTATATCACACGAGCCTGGTGGACGCGGGCTCAATTGGCAGCGAACCTGAAAGGCGCGTCGCCAATGAGCCGCCGTGCTTGTTTGGCTCTGCGATCAACTCTTTTTGCCGGCCAATGCTTCAGAGACCCAACCGTAGTGTTGACGCCCGTGGTCACCGTTGATCGCCATGACACCGCCAACCGTGGTATCGCCCCACGGCGCGCCCGGTATCTTTTCTGCTAGCTGTTCGTCGGTGAGACTGGCAAGAATGGCTAGGGTCTCGGAACGAACCGTTTGACCAAGGGCGACAATTTCGCCCAAGGTGATACTCTTATGCTCATTCACCCATACCTCGTTCATAGCGTGAACAAGAGTCATGATTTCTTCTTGCGAGCGGCGCGTTCCGTCCTGCGCGGTTGCTACGCCTATGGGGTTGGGATGACCTTCGATGTGCCGCTTGATGATCTTGTTGAAGGCCACTTCGATTCCAATCAAATGTGCCAGATGGTCTTTGGCGCTCCACGAGGCTTCGGGGTTGTGTCTGCTGGTTGTGATTGCGCGACTGAGGTCCTCCTCTGACATGGCTGTAAAGGTTTCCAGCAACCACGCCCTGTCTCGATTGAGTTTTATCTCGATTTCCGTACGGTTCATTTTCTTCCTCCCTGAATTTCCGGGTTTCAATCCGCGACATCTCGCTCGCTAAGCACGCGGCCCGACTTCATCTGTTCGGCGAATTGGAAACCCCGCACCAAAGTTCGATTCCTCGCTCTTGTAAACCCTGATCGCTTGACCTGTCAACTTGATCGCACGCGGGCACGGGCTCGGGTTGTCCTTCCAGTCTCGATGACGGAGAATGCGTTGCGATGCGACTCAACTGCGAAAACGCCAGGCAACCGGCCAACAGCCCCCGTGTCATGAGAACTGCGAGCGGTCTTCTCCTGACAGCTCTGATAGCCGCCGGATTGGTTTCATGCAGTCATCGTCGGGCCGAGAACGAGGAGCGATTTGAGCTCAAGGGCAAAGTGGTAAACGTCGATAAGCGTGGCGCCGTAGTGAATATCGCTCACGAATCGATACCCGGTTACATGGAAGGGATGACCATGCCGTTCAAGCTGAAGGACTCGTCGCTGCTCGATGTGATGACCACAGGAGACCGCGTGCAGGCGACGCTGGTGGTCGGAGGCGCGCGCTCCTGGCTTGAAGATGTCGTGGTCGTTCACGAATCGGTGGACGCAACCGCGACCTCGTCGAGTTCGCTTGAACCGAAGCCGGGTGACGAAGTCCCGGACTTCACGCTCGTGAACCAGAACGGGAAGCGCGTCAACTTTCATCAGTATCGCGGACGCATCGTGTTGCTGACTTTCATCTACACGCGCTGCCCGCTTCCCGACTACTGCCCGCTGATGACCGAGAACTTCTCTGAGATTGAGAAGGCGCTCAAGTCCGACTCCGAGCTATACGCGAAGACTCATCTTTTGAGCGTCAGCGTCGATCCGGAATACGACACGCCGAAGGTGCTACGCGAGTACGCGGCCGCGCACCAGGCGGACACGGGTCACTGGGAGTTTGCGGGCGGAACAAAGGATGAAGTCAAAGAAATCGCTACCTACTTCGGCATGCAGTACTGGCGCGAAGGCGATCAGGTCGTTCACTCATTGCGTACGGCGATAGTCGGAGCTGACGGAAAGCTGCTGACGCTCTATCGAGGCAGCGAGTGGAAACCGTCGGAAATCGGAACCGAGCTACGCAACCTCGCGAATCGGTCAGCGCGCTGATGCGAATCTTCACCGTGGAGTGGGCTTGGTTGAATCGTTCGATCAGGACGGCGCAAGAATACAAATCGATCACCAGGACATAAAGGACTTGATGCCCGCGATGAACATGCCTTACGCCGTTAAAGACCGGTCGCTGTTGGATTCCATAGCGCCCGGCGATAAGATCGATTTCTGGCTCGAGTCAACGTCCTCGGGTCTGGTGGTTGTGAGACTCCAAAAACGGTAGCCGGCGCGTCGGAGGCTGAACCCCGGGCCGCGTCTGCACTCGCTTCGCCGGTCGCCGTCGCCATCGTAGCTCTGACAATTGGGGTAGTGATGTAAATCTGTGTTGCTAATCATCCCAGACGAACGGGTCCGGTGCCATAGGAATGGCCTGCACTCGCCACTTTGCCTTAGCTTTCAGGCGTGCGAATGTCAGCCTAACCCTGAACGCTTCACCCAGGGTAGGCGCATTGCGGCCTGTTAGCCAGATCGTTTCCTGTGCGGTCGGATTATACCGGTCTTGGAGTAGGCCATTCGGAAGTGCGGCAATAACTATGTCAACCAATCTGCCGCGATCTACGGCAAGCTGCTGATAATGGTATTTTACGAAGATTGTTGTAGTAAGGTAGCTGGCCGTATCGGTCTGCTTAATCGATGGGACAGTTCCAGGTATGTCTACAGCTTCCCCGGCCCTTATATGGCGAATCCTCAGCGAGGTTTGTGCGGTTTGTAGTGTCGCTGTTCCTCGGCCAGCGGTTCTTTCAGCCTTTGAATCAACAAGGAGCGCTTGCTTCACAGCGTAATCAGGATGAAATACATAACGGGCTCGCTTGTAGTCTATTTTCCCGAAGAGTCGCTCGCCGATCTTTGAGACTCCCATTCTATCTAACGCTTCACGCGTTGTATCTTCCCCGATGTCTGAAAAGTCAGCTTCTCTCAGGAAAATCT
Organism: Acidobacteriota bacterium; assembly: GCA_038040445.1. Lineage (NCBI taxonomy): Bacteria > Pseudomonadati > Acidobacteriota > Blastocatellia > Candidatus Onstottus > Candidatus Onstottus frigus. Next base: position 132,524 of record JBBPIG010000005.1, read on the forward strand.
CAGCGGCCTGCTCGCGAAAGTCGTAGACGGCCTGCGTAACCAGTCGCATCGAAGCTTTCTCTATCTCTTCGATCTTGTCGAGGTCAGCAGCAAGAATGTCTAGCGGAATAAACATGTCATGGCTTTAGCAAGCTCAGTTGTGCTGGCTGGGCGTTCTTTATTTGGCGATTCGCAAGGGTGACAGACTTCTGCTCAATGTCTATTCCGATGAATAATCGGTCTTCTTTCAATGCTGCTACGGCAGTAGTTCCGCTTCCCATGAAGCAATCAAGCACTATGTCCCCAGGATCAGTCAAGAGCTTGATAACACGTCGCGGCAATTCCAATGGAAACTTGGCTTCGTGATCGTTGTTTGCTCTCACAGATGGAAAAGTCCATATCCCACGCGAGCCCCATTCTTTCCACTCTTGCGGAGTCAGCCTGGACCTATCAAACTTCGTGACTCCCGGCTTCCAGAAGAAGTACAGATACTCAAACTCATCGACGGACCTATATGATAGGCTTGCCCAACGGCTATTCTCCCAGGCAGCATCCTTTGCCCAGATTCGACGGTCATAGGGATAGAAGCCAGCTCTAAGCGCCCATTCTTCTACTAGTCCGCCAACGATCTTGACGCGTGTTTGAGTTTCACTTTTACCGCCGCGAATGTTGTTGCCATTCAGCCGCCGGTCTATGGTCTGTTCACTACACCCAAGAAGTTTTGCCAACTGATCGCGGTTCAGTTTTGGATTCTCAGCCATCGCTTCTAGCACGTCTTCTCTTGTGATCTTCGATTTCTTCCGACTGACCGCTTCGGCCTGCACCTTGGGCATAGCTGGGTCCTTGAAGCATAAAATGTCTGCGATATTAACAACGAGGAATCCGCCAGGGACGATTGCCGGATAGTGGGCGGCAATCACCGACTCTAGTAGAGCCTGCCAGTCGTTGAAGTGTTTCAGATATGCCTCGTATTGCTTGCCAACAAAATACGGCGGGGACCATACGCTCAAGGCAACGCTGTCGGGCTCTATTAGCGGCAGTAGTTGTCTGGCGTCTCCGTGGTGAACTTGGTTGAGTTGAAGATGCGGCCCTTTCGCAGCTAATGCACGGGAAGATGTCCCAAGTCTTTCTTGAAGCGGCTTGGGCATTCTGTCGTAGTTAACAACCATAGTCTGTTTGTTGTCGGCGGCCATCTTATAACCTCATCTTGTTGTGGCAGTCAATAGCAAGGAACGCTCGGTGTTGCGGTTTTGTTATGCTGTGAGCAGTTCCGCGAGGCTCCAAACATGATCAGTCAAACCGGACTCCATAGCGGGTGTCACTCTTATGGTCTGATGGATCGGCAGAAGTTGTACCAAGCGAAATAGAGCGCGAGAGCGGCTTTTAGGTTCTCCCACTTCATTGAAAACCCGTTGGTGAGTCGCGTTAGTCGCCGCATCTGCATTCGCATTGTTAGGTTTTGACGCTCGACGTAAGAAGTGCAAATTCGTTTACTTCACTACGACAATTGGGCGTAAGAAGAACCGGGAAATCGTTGAGGGCTTATGTCTCCGCCATCAGCCGGCTTCAGTTCTCATATACACTTACGCTGGGTACGGGCGGATCACGAAGAGGTTCATGTCAGCCAAAGTGTCAATCCCCACGAGCCAAGGCGTGCTTTCCCACCGCGAAATCAGAGCGCTCGGATTAACTGGCTTTAGCAGGACCTCGTCGGCGCCTGCGGCCAGGGCGTCCTCCGCGACCTCATCCCTTCCGGTTACCATAACAACGGCAGTCATCCTTCGGTGCTCCAGCGACCTGATCAGTCCGACAAGCTCTACTCCGTTTGTCCCAGGCACGCGGTAGCTAAGCAGAATGACGGCGTAAGGCTTGTTTCCGGCCAATCGGGCTATCGCCGAGTCTCGATCAAGACACGTATCAACATTCCAGCCGCGTTTCTCAAAGATCTCGGCGAATAGGTTTGCAAGTGTTTCGGAGCGATCTATCACCAGCATTGATTTCATAAGGCGAATGGACTACCCGCGAAAAAAAAAGAGGGACGCAACGCGGATCGGACTTCCTGGGTGTCAGTCCTCACCGCGAAGCGTGCCCTCTTAGCCGCTAAAGGAGAAACGAATCGCACTTGTACCAGCCAATGTCCTACGCGCCCTGCCATGCCTGTTACCACTGTTGTTGGGCGGTACAACGAGAATTAGCGGTTGTACGTTTTCGCCCGAACCATTGAGCAGCCGCAGGCCGTGTGGTACAAATGCCGCTGACAAGGCTAATCAGGGTGGTGTTTATTCTCCAATGCACCCTGACTATTTTTGGCAAGCGCCATATTAAGCCTCTTGCTTGGAGATGTCAATGAATATTTTCAGTTATTACGTGGGAATATTCACCGTCGATACTTGGAGAGTGGAATATGCCCGGGGCCAGACAGGATTTGAGTGAATACGTCAGGCGAGTTATGAAGCTGAAGGGCCTGACCCAAAAAGACGTCCAGCGTATGTCGGGCGGAAGAATAACGGATGGCTACGTCGCCAGCATCACGATCGGCAGGGCGAGCAATCTGTCAGTAGAGAAGCTTCAAGCTCTGGCTGACGGGCTCGGCGTGTACGTGGATGATCTCTTTCATGTGGCGTGCGGCGCTCCCGAAAAAGCCGGCGGCAAGCGTAACGTTGGGCGCGCCCCTGACCCTATGATGATCCTGGAAACCGTGCAAAAAGCCGTCGCGAGTCCCGACGTGACCGAGATTCTACACGAAGTGGTGCGCCTGTCTACCGAGGAAAGAGCCGATTTGCTCAGGTATATAAAGAGGCTTGGCTCGATTAAGGCGAAGTCGCAGCGTAAGACTAAACGCACCTAGCTGCCCTGATTTCGGGACTCAGAGGCCTGGCTCCTCGCACACAAGCTTGATCTTTTGCTTGTCAGCAGCCACCCGCACCGGGCGATTCGCAAAGTTGCCATTGATCTCCCGGCGCAGGCCGTCCTCGTCGAGCTCAAGCTTGCCGGTGTGATATCCGATCGTATAGCTCGGATCTTTCAGGAGATTGCCGGTCAGCACCGCGATCACGTCATCTGAAGAATCGATCACGCCTGAGCCCGCCAGTCGCTTGATCCCCGCCAGCGTCGTAGCGGAAGCCGGCTCACACCCTATTCCGTCGCGGCCGATGACGGCTTTAGAGTCTGCGATCTCCTGCTCGGTGACTCGCTCGACCACGCCGTTGGTCCATTCCAGCGCCCGCAGAGCTTTCCTCCAGGAGATCGGATTGCCGATGCGAATCGCGGTTGCGAGCGTCGTCGGGTGCGCGAACGAACGCAGAGCAGACTTGTCGCTTGAAGCGAACAGCTCATAGAACGGTGCGGCCCCTTCCGCTTGAATGACCGCCAGCCGCGGCATTCGATCGATGAATCCGAGACCCTTCATCTCGTGAAGCGCTTTGCCGAAAGCCGACGTGTTGCCGAGGTTGCCTCCGGGTAGGACGATCCAGTCGGGAGTTTGCCATCCGCATTGCTCCATCATTTCGATGATGATGGCCTTCTGTCCTTCGAGTCGAAAGGGATTGATCGAGTTTAGGAGATAAAGATCGGTCTCGTCAGCCAGCTCGCGCACGAGGCGCATCGCATCGTCGAAATTGCCTTCGATCTCGACGACCCTGGCTCCGTACTCGAGCGACTGCGAGAGCTTTCCATAAGCAACCTCGCCGGCGGGTATGAAGACAAAAGCGCGCATTCCGGCTCGCGCCGCATAAGCCGCCATCGATGCCGAGGTGTTGCCGGTCGATGCGCATGCAACCGCTTGCGCGCCAAGCGCCACAGCCTGCGTGACGCCAGTAGTCATCCCGTTGTCTTTGAATGAGCCGGTCGGATTCAGACCCTGATGCTTGAACCGAAGCCGCTCGAGGCCAGCGTACGCGGCTGACCGTGGCGCTTGATAAATGGGAGTGTTGCCCTCGGCGAGCGTAACAACGCGCGATAGATCGTTAACGAAAGGCAGCAGCTCGCGAAATCGCCAGACACCGCTCCGTTCGAGATCAGTGTCGACCGTTCGGCGCTCTTTGAAGATCGCCTTCATTTCGTCCGGAGTGCCAGGCAGTTCGAAGTCGTAGCAGACATCGAGCAATCCGTGGCAACGTACGCAGGTGTGTGTGCGCGCGTCTATCGGATGGCGCTCGTCGCAGTTGGCTTCGATACACCGAAGATGCGCGCTTGGCCGGTTCGTGGTCATTTGAGGTAGGGTAGTTGACTGGGTGTATCAAATCAATGACGGCGACTACGAGTCAGGTTATGAACAAGCCCTGTCCGTGCTTTTCTTGCCGCCTTCAGTGCGGACGTGCAGGTTTGAGGAACGAGGGGCGGCCACCCAAATGACGCCGTACAGTATGAGAGACGTTTGCCCGATTACTGTTTTGCAGCGTGATGTTGCCAGAGCTTGTCCCATCCCTCGCTCTGCTCGACCAGCTTCAACCCGATGCTTCGTTCACCCCCATCGCGCCACACCGACTCGACTATCGCCGTCGCCTCGAAGTCATAGGATGGAATGGACACCTTGAGCAGAGCGCCGGGCTCAAGCTCGCGAGGGGTGTGCAGTCTTAGTCCCGAGGGGCTGATCTCCTCTATGCTCATCTCGTCGGCGAAGGCGTCCAGGTGCGTCGTGTTACCCTCGACGCGAGCCTTCAACGATACTTTCACCCGCGGTTCGGCGCGGCGATCCTCATCACTGCGCTCCTCAGAATCGTTTGCCTCAGCCAACAGGTCGTCGTAACACGGGCCGCACACTTGCCGATAACCAAGGTGAGCGACAGCTTCAAGCTCCGGGAGATGAGCGATGTTAACAATCTGACTTGTGCGTTCGTTGCATCGGTCGCAGATGCCCGACATACCAAAAACTCCTTCAGTCTAAAGAGAGACAATACGCAGGCCTGATGTTCCTTTCCAAATCATTGAATCCGACCGTTCAGTATGGCGGCAGTATATGCAGATTTGCTTTTTGACTCAACAGAATTCTTCGGTCTTCCAAGGGGGCTGGGCCAACGGCATCAAGGCTACGGCGGCTAGTCGAGTTTGATCGCGATTACCACGCGTTCTCGCTTCATCAGCTTGCTGAAGACATTCCCAATCTTCTTCAGCAAGCCGTACTTCTCGTCAAGCAACCGGTGACCTTTCTCGGCTTCGGCGCCGTCAAGGATTCGCGCCCGGGCTTCGATCCACTCGCCCTTGAGTTTCCCTCGTGCGTCGCAAGGCACGACACGCACCCGAGGGTTGTTGCGTATACGCTTGACCTTGCCGGCGTCCGCAAGCGAGTAGATGTACAACTCGCCGCCGTCTTCGGCGAACCACACCGGCGTCGCGACAGCGTTGCCGTTCTTGCGATAGCTTTCGAGGTTTAGATATTTCTGCCCTGTGAATTGGCTTAGCTTGTCGCTGGTCATTTATTCCTGGTCGCCTCAGCGGGTTCGGAAACCAGGCGCTTGCCGCTAGGGCGATCGAACACCTGGTTTCGCAGAAATTGATCTGTAGTCCAGGGCGGTCCGCCGCCGCCAAGGTGCTTGTGAAACCATTCGAGATGAGCCGTGTAATACAACGCCATTTCGTACCAACTCGGCCAGTGACCCGCGTTCGAATAGATAATCAGCTTGGACGGCACATTCATCTTTTGAAGCGCGGTGAAAAACTGAAGCGACTGCGTGTACGGGATGCGATAGTCGCGCTCGCCGCTGATGACAAGCGCGGGCGTCTTGAAGTTCTTCGCCGAGTTGGAAGGCGACCACTTCTCGTAAAGCGTGGAGTTCCACGGTTGACCTTTCAGGTCCCATTCGGGAAACCACAGCTCTTCAGTCCCACTGTAGAACGAGCGCGTATCGTACAGCCCCATCATCGAAGCGATAGCCTTGAACCGGTCGGTGTGACCCTCGAACCACATCATCATGTATCCGCCGTAAGACCACCCCATTGCGCCCATTCGGTTGCGATCGACGTAGGGCAACTTCTCCATCGCGTCCGTCACCTTCATCAGGTCTTCGTAGACCTTGCCCGCCCAGTCGCCTGAAATAGCCGCGGTGAATTCCTGTCCGTACCCCGTCGAGCCGTGCGGATTCGCGAACGCGACGACGTAGCCCGCTCCCGGGTAAACCTGCCAATCGCCGCGGAACGCATCGGACCACTGCGACTGCGGGCCGCCGTGTACGTTGAGAACCAACGGATACTTCTTGCTCGGATCAAAGCCGTGAGGCTTGACGATGAATACGTGAATCTTCGCTCCGCCTGCGCCGTCTACCCACATGGTTTCCGCCGGGCGAATATCTACTTCACTCGCCACGGCGTCGTTGATATGAGTGAGCCGCGCCGGAGCCGTCGCCTTTCCGCTGCTGACGTCGGCGCTGAAGATTTCAACCGGCTCGCCGACCGAGCTGCGCGCGTATAGCAACCGCTTTCCCGCGAGTTCCCAGCCAAGAATCGTCTTGTCAACCAGGACCTGCGAGATCGCCTTCGACGACAGGTCGAGACGATGCACCGGACTCTGACCTTCAACCGGCGCGGCGAAGTAAATCGACTTCGAATCATCCGACCACTCGAATTCATCAACCCAGTTGCGGAATGATTCGGTCAGCACAGTCGATGCGCGAGTCGCGCGATCGTAGATAGCCAGCCGGAACAAATCAGACTCGTAGGCGGGCTGCTTCTGCATGCGATAAGCGATGTACTTGCCGTCGGGTGAATACTTTGGGCTGCCGTCGTAGGCGGGATTCGCCGCCGTGATATTGCGAGGCTGAGTCTGCGCGTCCACCAGCGACAGCAGCCAGAGGTCGTTGTTGGTCGAAGAAGCCGGCTGCTTGTCGTGGTTCGAAACAAAGACCAGCTCTTTTCCATCAGGCGCGAAGTCATATTGCAGCGGTCCGCCCAGTTGAAACGGCGGCGAATCAAAATCGCCCGGCGTGACGTCCTTCGCTTCGCCGGTTGCCGCGTTAGCAAGGAAGATGTGCGTTCGAGTTCCGTCTTTCCACTCGGTCCAGTGTCGATACAGAAGCGCTTCCGCGGTGTGCGCCTTGAGCGGTCCCTGCGACCAGGTGTCGGCGATCTTCTTGTTGCAAGCGTCGTCGCCCCCGCATTCCGGATACACGTCCGAAGAGAATGCGATCCACCTGCTATCGGGAGACCAGAGCGGATCGGAGACTCCGGTCGAGATGTTGGTGAGCTTTTTCGCTTCGCCTCCGGTGGTCGGCATAAGGTAAAGCTGAGCACTCCCATCTTTTGTGCTGATGTACAGGATCGATTTGCCGTCGGGTGAAAACACCGGCGAGCTCTCTCCTTTCTCACCGCTCGAGAGCTGGCGGGTGTTCCTGCCGTCGATATCCATCATCCAGATGTGGCTGACGCGTTTAGCGCGCGGAAGGTCAGAAGTCGTCAAGGCGTAGATCACCGAGCGCCCATCGGGAGACACGTGAACGTCGGAGATTGATCTAACCCGGTAGAGATCTTCGATGGCGAACGCGCGCTTCTGTGCTTGCGCGGTGAATGGAATCAGAAGAAAGGTGATGAGTACTAGAAAGTGCTTTCTCATTGCGAACCTCCGATTGTAGATCGACGCGGTCGTTTTCCCTGACGTCTTTCTCTGACGTTATGACATGTGCTCCTTGAGCAGAATCGTAAAGCCTTCCTGGAAGAAGTGGCCGTCGCTGGTCAGTGCGTCGGTTAACCCCTCTGCCTTCATGAGCTGCATCGAGATACAATCGACGAGGCTGTAGCTTTTGGCGGGCCGTTTTTCGTACAGCGCGAGTCCGGCGAGAAACGACTCGCGGCTCTGCTCAACTACGTCTACGTGCGTCTGATTGGCAAGTAAATCCCGAACAAACTCGGCAAGGTATTGCCGCATCCGAGGATCGAAGGCTGAGAAGAAGGCTAGCAACTCGATCAATACTTCATCAGTCGTTAGCAATAGGTCGTTCTCAAGGGACTTTCCGATGGCCACCGCTTGGTCATGCCACTGGTCTCTGGGGTCCATTACAGCAACCCAATAACTGGTGTCAGCAAATACCACCCTCATTTAGGTTCTCTTGGGTGTGCCGTAAATGTAGTGATCGTGTTGCTCCGAGCCATCGGTGGGCAACTGGTCCAGCACGTCTTGCGGAATGCGCTTCAACAACTCCTCGACCATCTGCCAGACGGGTCTGTCGGGGCGTTTGCGCTTCAGAAGCTCCGCTTGGCTGATAGACACAGAAGCGTATCTGTTCTTGTGTGTGATTTGGTTGGTGCTCATCTCAGAACCTCCTTCGCTTGCTTTCGCTGCCTTACACCGGCGGCGACTAATAATATACAACATAAAACAACATAATTGTGATCAGAGTACGCGGAACTTCGATTGGGGCTGCTGTCCTAATCTGTATTAGGACGCTACCCGATGGGGAACCGAATCAAACGCCCTGGGTTCTCGTAGCGAGCTTCTGAGAACTCATCTTACTGCACTGATATCCTGAAGGCCGGTAAGCTCTTTACTCAGTTCCCACAAGCGTCGCGCGGCTTCTTGATTGTGAGACGCCTCGGATGATTTCTGTTGCCGCCGTCTCGCGAAATACTTTCCGGTGACGCCTTCTACCTCAGAGGAACTCGCAAGATAGATCGAAGTGCGAGCGCCGCGCTCCGGGCCTATCGTCACCAGTTTGATCAAAGCCTGCACGAATCCCGGCAGCCCGCGAAAGAGGTTAGTTCCGACTCCGCCAGGATGCAAACAGTTTGCGCTTAAACCCGTTCCTTGCAGCCGTCGCGCGAGTTCGTACGTGAACAACACGTTGGCGAGTTTGGAATTCGCGTAGGCTCTAAACGCGCTGTAGTCTCTTCCGGCCGGCCACGCGTTGATGTCGAGCTTGCCATATTTGTGAGCCGTCGAGGCGACGTTCACGATTCGCGAAGGCGCGCTCTTCCGCAGCACGTCCAGCAGCAGGTTGCTGAGAAGGAAGTAGCCAAGGTGGTTGATCGCAAAGGTGCTCTCCAGCCCGTCTTCAGTCATTGAGCGCTCGTGCAAGACGACTCCCGCGTTGTTGACCAGCACGTCGAGCTGGTCGTAACGCTGCTTGAAATCATTTGCGAATTGTCGAATGGAATTCTGCGAGGAGAAATCGCAGATCATCAGTTCGACCCGATCATTGCCGCTTTTCTGTTTGATCTCGTGCTGTGCCGCTTCGCCGCGCTCACGGTCGCGGCAAACCATCACGACGGTTGCTCCGAGCTTCGCGAGACCGAGCGCGGTCTCCTTTCCGATGCCGGCGTTTGCGCCGGTAACCACGCAGATTTTGCTGCTCATATTCTGCCTCGGGACCCACCACAACGCGTTCGTAGTTCGGCCTTCAGGCGGAAGTTTGTATTGGTTCGACTGTGGATCTACCGGAGGACCGAGTCTACCAACTTCCGCCTGAAGGCCGAACTACGAACCTCTAAGCGCCTGATCGAAGTCCTCAATGATCTCTTCAGTCGCTTCGATTCCAACTGACATTCGAATCAGGCCATCGGTTATTCCCAGCCGCCTTCGATCTTCGCGCGACATTCCGGAGTGTGAAGTTGTTGACGGCCGAATGATCAGCGTTTCCACTCCGCCCAGACTCGGCGCGATGATAGGCAGCTTCGCTTTCGTCATGAACCTTTGAGCCGCGTTGACGCCGCCCTTTATCTCGAAGCTCACCATGCCGCTGAAGCCGTCGAACAAATCGCGCGCGCGCTTATGCGCTGGGTGGCTTTCGAGACCCGGATAGTTCACCTTCTCAATTGCCGGGTGACCCTCCAGGAAACGTGCGATCTTCAACGCGCTATCGTTTTGACATCCGACTCGCAGCGCCAGCGTCTTCATCCCGCGATGAAGCAAGAACGCCGCGTGGGGGTCCATCGAACCACCGAGGTGATTGAGCTTGTGCGTGATCTCTTCGATCAGATCGGCTCGTCCGATGCACGCGCCCGCTACGATGTCAGAGTGGCCGTTCAAGTACTTGGTGCAACTGTGAAGCGACACGTCGAAGCCCCACTCGGCGGGCCTGAAATTGATCGGGCTCGCAAACGTGTTGTCGATGAGCGAGACCAAACCGTTTTCTTTGGCGAATGCCGAAGCGGCCTTGAGGTCACTGACCTGGAGCAGCGGGTTGGATATCGCTTCCACGTAGATAGCCTTGGTGTTTGGCCGAAGCTTGCTCTTCCATGAATCGGGGTCGTCGCCGTTTATGAAATCGAGCTCGAGCCCGAACCCCGCGAAGTCTTTTGTGAGAAAGTCGTGCGTTCCCCCGTACAGACAGTCTTGCGCTAACAGATGATCACCGGCAGAAAGGACGGTCAGCAACGTTGTCGTGATCGCAGCCATCCCGCTGGCGGCCACAAGGGCTGCTTCGGCGTTCTCGAGCGCCGCCAGCTTTCGATGCAGCGCCAGATGATTTGGACTGTTGTTCAGCCGGATGTAGCGGATGTCGTGATAACTTTCCTCGCCGGCGTATTCGAACATTGCCGTCTGAAAAATCGGCATGCTGACTGCCCCTAGAATTCTCGGCTCAGGCTCGCCGGCATGGATTAGTTTGGTTTCGATGCGTTTGAAGGTCTTCATAGATGAGACAATTGTCTACCATCGCCAAGCGAAGGCGCAAAGCAGAACATACCATCTCGATCTGCAGGGTCAGCCGCGCAAGGTGACTCGGACCGCGGCGGCAAGTCTTCGGGACGCCGCTTTCCCGATGCGATTACTTGAACCGTGAACAAAAGCGGCGTCGCGAAGACTTGCCGCCGCAGTCCAAATAAGGCTCCTCAGCGCGAAACTCCGTACCGCGATGTTCAGTAGACCTGTTGGAATGTGTGCTAACCGGTAACGCGGTGCGGAGGACATCAATCTGTGTTCTGGCTGAATTCGACCTCTCGATAGACGTCACTGAGCGCGAGCGTGCAGTCTATCGTCGGGAGGTAGATGCTGCTGCTGAGGTCATTGGTTTCTTCATAGTCCCACTTGCCGGTATCGGATTTCACGTAATGTGTGATGTGCGGTCTGTGCTGTGCGATCAGTAGATACTCGCGAAAGCTCGGAATGGATTTGTAATAGGTGAACTTGTCGCCCCTGTCATAGGCTTCGGTGCTTGGCGAAAGCACCTCGATGATCAGAACCGGATTGACAAGCAAATCGGCCCCGTTGAATTTCTCGATCTCAACGCCTCCGCACGCGACGCTGCAATCGCCGTAGCGATACGGTGGCGCCGCGGGAACTTCGATCTGCATGTTGTTGGTGAAGACGCAGCAGTCTCTCCCGAGCAATTTAGCGCTGAGCAGATTAATACTGTTTCCCATTATCCGGTCGTGTGGGAATGTGCCGCCGCTCATCGCAAAGATCTCGCCGTCCCAGTACTCGTACTTGACCTCAGATTCGCGTTCCAGCGCGAGGTATTCTTCCAAGGTATATCGGTGCTTAGGTTGCGTAGACATATTCAGCTCTCTTCGAGCGAATCTTAACCCGTTGAGCTTGGCTTCGCCAACGGTATCTTAGAGGTTAGCAATGTCCACAGGCTCGACCGCCTCCGCGAGATCAAACCCGAACACCTTCGAATAAAAGTACAACTCACCATCAAGCGACCTCTTGATGTTCTCCGCTTTCCTGAAGCCGTGCTGCTCGCCTTCAAACGCTACATACGCGACCGGCAAGCCTTTCTTGAGTGCGGCTTCGTACATCATCTGAGCTTGATTGGGCGGCACCACTTTGTCTTCGAGCCCTTGAAACAAAATGATCGGGCAGGACAATCGATCCGTAAAATGAATCGGCGAGCGCTGCCAATACAGGTCCTTTCGTTCCGGATACGGACCGATCAGGCTGTAGTTGTAGCGTGATTCGAACTTGTGACAGTCCTGTTCCAGAAGCTCGAGGTCGCTGATTCCGTAGTAGCTGGCGCCCGCTTTGAACACGGCGCGAAAAGTGAGCGCTGCAAGTGTCGTGTAGCCGCCCGCGCTTCCGCCCCGAATGATCAATCGCTTGCCGTCAGCTTCCCCGCGCTCGACCAGATACCGCGCGCCGTTCGCGCAATCATCGACGTCGACGACTCCCCACTGACCGTTGAGCCGTTCGCGATACGCGCGCCCGTAGCCGGTGCTCCCGCCGTAGTTCACATCCAGCACTCCGAATCCCCGGCTGGTCCAATACTGAATGTTCAGCTTGAGGGTAGTCGTGCTCGCCGATGTCGGCCCGCCGTGACTTATGACTATCAGTGGCGGACGCTCGCCTTGCGGAGCTTCGTAGTCGCGATTGGCCGGCGGATAAAAAAACGCGTGCGCGGTCAACCCCTGCTCGGTCGGGAATTCGATGGCTCTAGGGATGGAAAGGTAGTCCCCATCAATTTCGACGCTGCTCGATTGACCAAGCAGTTGAGCCTCACCGGTTGCAAGATCGAGCTTCATGATCGCCATTGGCTTTGTCGGCGAGCCCCCGCCGAACACCGCGCGGCCGGGCGCAGCTCGGAGTCCCGCGACCTCGGTGAAAGAAGCGTCTATGGGTTCAAGTTTGCGCGTTGACGTGTCGAGGATCGCCAATCGCCAGTTGCCTCGCTCGCAATACGTGCATATGATGCGATGCTCCGATTCGAACGCGTTGGTCGACATTCTGAATACCCACTGCGGCGCTCCGAAATCGGCTTCCATTTCGCAAAGCGGCTCGATTGAACCCTCACCGCTGCGGCGATAAAGGTTCCACCAACCGGTTCGGTCCGACGCGAAGTGCAAAGCCCCGCCGGGCGACCACTCAGGCTGAAATATCGATTCGTTCTTACCGCCTGCCGCGAGTTCCTTTCTGACGATCCGACCATCTTCGTCCAGCTCGCCAACCCATAGTTCGACTCCATCCCAGGGCAGGTTGGGATGGTTCCACGTGAGCCAAGCTAGTCGGTTGCCGTCCGGACTCAACCGCGGCGACGAATAGAAATCATTACCCGAAGCGATGACTTCTCCGCCTTCGTCACCCCCGGCGTTCACCTTCACCAGAGTATTGTCCGCGTCACGGCCGCCTGAGGTGTGATCTTCGCGCACGCAATAGATCAGATTGCGCCGGCGATCGATCACGCCATCGGCGTAGCGCATCTTCTCGGCCGTAGTAATTGGCTGAGGCTGTTCTCCCGGCGCCTGTCGATAGAGGCGTTGATCGGAGAAGTTGGAGAAGTAAACCGTGCCTTCGTGAACGAAATAAGCTCCGCCGCCATACTCGTGTACCGTTGTGCGTGCGTTAAAGCCGGGCGGCGTCACGTCGGTCGTCGTTCCATCCGGCGGTCGCCGCACGATCACACTGCGCCCGCCTTCCGAAGGACGCGTCTCGATCCAGTAAATGTCCTCGCCATCCAACCCAATATCGCCGAGCCCAATCGTTCCGGCGACTATCAGATCCGAAGTGATCGGCGACTTCCACGAACCGTACGGTGCCTTCAATTTTTCTGTCATTGTTATCCCTTGCTGAAGAACAACCGAGCGCCGAGCGCGCTCAATGCGAGCAAAAGCAGAATTCCTAGCGCCCCTAGAACCTTATCCACGGTTGCGACTCCAGTCCATTGCAAATAGTGAATCCTGTAAATCGCGTCGATGCGGTTGGTATCTTTGCCTTGCTGTGTGAGCGCGAGCCGATTCCAGTCCATCTCTACGCGAACGCCGGTGTCTGTTGTTATGACCTTGGCTTCGACGTTAGCGACTCGCCCATAACGCGCAGGGTTCGCTGAGAAGGCGTCAGTCAGTAGCGCGCGGATCTCGTCTGCTGACGGCTCGGGCTTCCCTTGAAGGCTACGCGGGTCCAGATGCAGCCAGCCTTGCGAAGTGCGCGCAAGCAGATGCTCTCCCAGAATCGTCTTCTCCACGCGAACCTCGAGCCACGACATGTCCGGGTCGAACGCGATGGGTCCTTCGAGCGGGTACGTTTTTACCTGCAAGGACTCATAGGCCCCAGCATAGCCGGGCTTCAAGAAGAAGAATGCGCCGGTGACTGCCCAGCCAATCAGAGGCAACAGCATCACCAGTCCTATGACGCGATGCAGCCGGCGGGTCGTCATTGAGAGATTCTACTTCAGAACATTCAACATCACCCGCGACGAGCGATACACGCGCTGTGATGCCTTCTGAAAGTCTGCTTCCTTCGCTTTGTATATGTCGACGAACTTCTGCGGATTGCGATCCACAAGCGGAACCAACTGCTCTGAATCTCATGTTGATTCTGCCGTTTCGTATCCTCATTCATCGACTTCTTCGGCACCTGCTATGTCCGGCGCGCCTTTCGTTGCACGTCCCGAAGCGCGCGATAGCCGATTCGCTTGACGCCTTGCGTTTCCAGTATCCGTCGAACCTCGGGGTCCTTTGTGAACAGCTCGTATTCAGCCGCGCGATCCTCCCACGAATTAGTTATGTGCTTAATCTCGTCACCCGCGACCGACGCGTGAATGTACAGCTCGGTCACGCCGGGCTTTAGCGAACTGATCGAGCGCTTCCAGTAGTCGCGGATCGATTCGCGCGGCTTGCGGTCGCCGTGAATCAGATAATCCGGATAGATGACTCCGTCGGCGTCCAACTGTCCGCGCTGATGGCCGCCTCCCTGCGCGGCGAGCAGTTCTTGAGAACCCATCCTCAACGGCGAGTCGAACTCCTTTGCGAGCCGCCGATAGACTTGAAAGTACGCTTCGTTGTATTGAAGCGTGCCCATGTGCGAATCCAGATGGGTCACGTCAATGCCCGCGTCGAGCGCCTTCTTGATCTGCGCGCGAGCTTCGATGTAAGCCTGTTCGGGCGTCGAGTTTTTGTAAACACTCATGATGTCGGGCCACAGGTAGCCTTGCGGGTCGACCAACCCGGGCACTTCGCTCTTGCTAGCGATCGGTCCCCACTTCAGTGTCTTCCATTCGCTTGTGTGTGCGAGGTGCACTCCGAAGTCGGCGTTCGGATGAGCCTTCGCATAAGCCGCGATTTCCGGAAACCACGGGCCGGGAACAATAATGGTCGAGGAGGTTGCAAGCCCGTTTTCCATTGCATCGATCGCTGCGGCGTTCGCTGCGTGGCTGTTGCCTACATCATCGACGTTGATGATCAGAATCTTGTCGGCAGCTTTGAATCCCAATCGCGCGGACAGCGCCGGTGGATTCGTTGCCTGGCTCGCGCCGGCGCCGGCCTGAACCAGCATGGCAGTAAGAGCGAATAGGACTAGTGAG
This sequence comes from Acidobacteriota bacterium, assembly GCA_038040445.1. NCBI lineage: Bacteria > Pseudomonadati > Acidobacteriota > Blastocatellia > Candidatus Onstottus > Candidatus Onstottus frigus. The sequence continues at coordinate 147,661 of JBBPIG010000005.1, forward strand.
CTTCTCTTCAATTTCAGTACCTCCCTCTGGTTGAATGACTTTTTGGTTCGGCGCTTAGACTCCTGGCCTCAGACCAACCCATACCGCTGCCATGGAGGAACAGAACTAGAGCCCGCACAACCTCGTCGAAACTCAACCTGATCAATTTGAAGGCGCACTATACATCGCCTGTGCGGCAGTTGTCAGCCGGCGGAGGTACCTGGGAGCGCAGTACCTGGGAGCGCAGGCATCTTGCTTGCCTGCTTCGGCTGACGGCACTTCTCTTCCCTAAGCACTTACGTCGCACGCCACGCAGGCACGGATGCCCACGCTCCCAGGTGGGGATCAATACAAGAACATCGGCTTGCCGAGCACGCGGCGAACCTTGGGTAAATACTGTTCAGCGTCATACAGCTCGTCCACATCGACGCGCTTCAACCCGCTGGTGATCATTCCAATAGGAACGTGCGTGTAGTTGCCGTCTCGCAGCGCGCACATGCGGCCGCTTGCGCCTTCGAGAATCAGGTCCATCGCCATATGAGCGTAGTTGACCGACACCATCAGGTCGACTGCATCGGGCCCGCCCGAGCGCATCAAGTACCCGAGTTGCTGATAGACAATGTCCTCGCCGGTCAGCTTCTTCAGCGTTTCGCCTACGATCAAGCCTATGCCGCCAAGCTTGCGATGGCCGTAGGCGTCGGCCTCTCCGGACTCGACGATTTTGCCGCCAAGCATTTGCGCGCCTTCGCTTATGGTCACCATCGCGTAGTTGCTTGGATTGGCGCGCTTGTCTTGCATGACCAGCTTTGCCAATCGCTCGGGATCGAACGGCACTTCAGAGATCAGAGCGCGATCAGCGCCGGCCAGATAAGAACTGATCAAGCTGGTCTCGCCGCTGTTGCGCCCGAACAGCTCGACGAAGGCGATGCGCTCGTGCGAGCCGCTGCTGGTGCGAAGCTGATGGATGAACTGCACGCTTCGAGACACCGCGGTGCTGAAGCCGATGCAGTAGTCGGTGCCAAATACATCGTTGTCCATCGTCTTCGGTATGGCGATGACTTCGACGCCTTCGCGATGCAATCGTTCGCCGTAGCTCAAGGTATCGTCGCCGCCGATCGGTACGAGAATCTCGATGCCGAGATCCTCGAGATTCTTCAGCACGTGGGGCGTGCAGTCTTGCGTTCGCCGGTCTGCATCCTCGCCGTTCTGATGAGCGGCGTCGCGCAGAAACTCAGGCACGTCTTTGAGCTTTACGCGAGAAGGATTGGTCCGGCTGGTGTGCAAGATCGTGCCGCCGGTGCGATCGATCGTGCGAACTGCCTGCTTGTCGAGCGGCATGAAATGCTTCGAGAAGCTTTCGGGTTCTTCCGGATTGAATTGCAGGAAGCCGCCCCAACCCCGCCGAATGCCAAGCACGTTGTAGCCTTCATCGATGGCGCGGTAGACGAGAGCCTTTATGCAAGGGTTCAAACCGGGGACATCGCCCCCTCCCGTTAGAACGCCAATAGTCTTTGCCACTGCCCTACCCCCTTGAAAGTTGTGCTTGGTTTTAGACTAGAGTACAACAAGGCAACGAGATGGGAAACTAGCCAAAAGGTTCCGTTGGAGAATGCTGCGCGCTGTCATTTCGCTCGCGAGAGATTAAAAACACCGGTGTAGTATCCGCTAGTAAAGAACCCGACGAACTCTTTCTCGGTGGCTCGACCGATCCAGTCGAACACACCGCCGTCCTTTGCGCCAAGATCGGTCGTGCCTTTGAACATCACGACCTTGCCTACCTGGCGGCCTTCCATCTTGATTGTGTATTTGTAAGGACGTCCGCAATCACCTTCGAACGTGGCTTCCCAGACGCCGTCCTTGTACGTGACTTTGCAACCGAGGCTCTTGCAAATGTCTTTGGGCGGTACTGCTCCCTGAGCAGGGCTGTAAGTCGCCCACGTGCCTGTCCAGTCTCCGGCGATGTCGGGGACCGGTTGCTTCGTCTGGTCACTTTGGGCTTGGGCAATGCCGATGAATAACGCAAGACAGGGCAGGATTAACCAACTGCGCTTCGTCATGATCATCTCTCCTTTCGACGCGCTGAGTATGATACTATTTTTATCAGATGAATCAGATTCGCCTTCAGCAAAGGCGCCGTCAGGATAGTTGGTCCGCCAGCGATTGTCTATCGCCCTTGGGATCAATGCATCGATGCAACAGATCGAACCTCTCAGAAATTCACGCGATCACGATAGGTCTTAGGCAATCCACCGGGCTCCATCCGGCCTAGTAGAAGCTGAGATGGTCGATACAGTTTCGGCGACACACGGAAGGTAGCGGGAGTTCATGGCCACGTACAAAATCAAACTGAAGCGCCGCGAAGATGTCGCCGAAGGCACCGTTGCGTTTCACTTCCACAAACCGGAGGGCTTTCAGTTCAAGGCGGGTCAGTTCTTGCGCTTCACGTTGATCGATCCGCCGGAGACCGATGCGGAGGGAGCCGGCAGGACCTTTTCGATCGCAAGCGCGCCGCACGAAGAGGACTTGATGATCGCCACACGAATGCGCGACACGGCGTTCAAACGGGTGATCAAGTCGATGGCGCTCGGTTCGGAGATCGAAATCAAGGGACCTTATGGCAAAATGACACTGCAAGATGACCCTGCTCGCCCGGCGGTTTTTTTGACAGGCGGCATCGGCATCACGCCGTTCCGCAGCATCGCGCTCGATGCCGCGCATGCCGGCCTGGCTCATCGGCTTCATCTGTTTTACTCCAACCGCCGGCCGGAAGACGCAGCATTCCTCGATCAACTCGCCGAGCTGGAGAAGATCAACCCGAATTATCGTTTCATCGCGACGATGACTTCGGCCACCGCATCAACTTCGTCGTGGACCGGCGAGACCGGCTACATCAACGCCGAGATGCTGGCGCGGTTCATAGACGATCTGAAGGCTCCAGTCTATTATGTAGCCGGACCGCAAGCGTTGGTTACCGCGATGAAAAAGACCCTCGGCGAGGCGGGCGTGAGTGAAGCCGACCTTAGCGCTGAAGAGTTTTCGGGTTACTGAGAAGTTACCGATGTCCGACAGACCTCAGTTTGTCGCTGTCGCCGACGCCCGCATTCAAACATCCGCGACAAACTGAAGTTTGCCGGACAACCTTGAAGGTGGAGCCATGCCGCAGGTGAGTTTGATAAGGACATCAAGCCTCTGATGACCGAAGCCGACGCAATCACATGGAGTTCATGTTCGACCTTTGGTCCTACAAAGATGTAAAGGACAACGCCGATGACATCTACGACTCGGTGTCTAACGGCAGGATGCCGCCTCCACAGGGAGGTGGCCCGTGGTCCAAAGACAAAGTTGATCTGTTCAAGCAATGGGTGGACGGCGGTCATCAACCGTGATCGCGCACCTCTGAAACCCACGCACAAACTCTGCACGCGCGTCAGATTTTTGCGCATCACCCTGACAGAGAGTATGAAAACTCCGGCGAATACCAGCCAGGCAGAGCCGATGCCAGCGAGCGCGATCCTGTGCTAGATTTGCTGATCGCGTTTGACGCGCAGCGATTCTATGAACAACGAAACTATTACAATCGTGTCCGGGCTGCCGCGATCGGGCACGTCGATGATGATGAAAATGCTGGCGGCAGGCGGGCTCGATCCTCTCACCGACAATCTGCGCGCGGCGGACGAAGATAATCCGAAAGGTTATTTCGAGTTTGAGCGCGTGAAGCTGATCGAAAATGACATCGCGTGGCTTGAAGACGCGCGAGGACGAGTCGTGAAGCTTATATCGGCGCTGCTCAAGCACCTCCCACCTTCTTACAACTACAGGGTGATCTTCATGCGGCGCGCGATGCCCGAGATTCTGGCTTCTCAACGGCAGATGCTGATTCGTCGAGGTGAGCCGGCTGACGCGGTGCCCGACGACAAGATGGCCGCGTTGTTCGACAAGCACGTGGCTCAAGTTGAGTCGTGGCTCGCGGCTCAGCCTAACATCGAGACGATCTTCGTAAGCTACAATGAAGTGATGAACGAGGCCCGCTCGCAGGCGGAAATCATCAATGCCTTTCTCGGCGGGTCGTTGAATGTAGATGCGATGACCGAGGCAGCCGACCGAACGCTCTATCGACAGAAACGATGAGGTATTTCCGATGAACCGTCTGAAAGTTTCGGTGACCACCTTGCTGATCATTGCTCTTGCCTCATGCGCGCTTGCTCACGACACCTGGTTGATTCCCGATCGCTTCGTAGTCGAGCGAGACTCGGTCGTAACCTTGGACCTCACAAGCGGATGGCCTTTCCCGCGCTCGATACATCGATCAAGCCTGACAGGATTGATCGCGCGCTCTGCCGCAGGTCGAACAGCCAGACCTCACCGCGCGCTGGAGTCATAACGTTCTATCCAGACGCAGACCACAAATGGGACGGGAGTTCTTTGCCCTAGCTTGCACTAAGCAAATCTTTCAGTGTCCATTTCAATTGCTCCCTGCCTCGATCAATGGAAATTGAATTCGAGTGTTCCGCTCCATCTTCTGGGGATGCCGAAGTGCGTGCCTTCGAACGGATTGCCGAAGTTGTATGCGAAGGCCCGGTCAAACACGTTCTGAATGTTGAACTGGATCGAGCTGGCGACTCGATCTCGCTTGAAGACCGTCAGACCGGCAGCGATGTCGAAGGTCGTGCGCGGCTTCACTCGCCCGCGGGCGAAATTAACCAGCTCAGCTCCCGGAGCGGCTTTCAACTCTTCCAGTCTGTCCTCCTCGACCTCCAGAGGCACTCCGCTTTCGTGACGGCCGGAAAAACTCAGCAACAAGCTTGAACGGCGGTGCTGATAGATGAGCGCGAAGCTGCCGGTGTTGCGCTGATCCTGATCTGGAATGAATTTCGTGCCGGGCCCGATTTCGATAAACTCGTCGGTGAGAAATAATCCGCCGTTGATCGGCCCCGTTTGCAAGACGCGCTGGTTGGTATAGCTAACATAACCGGAGAAGCCTCGGCGTTCCGGTACATCGAGCCGCACATCCACGCCTCGCGAATAGCCTTCCGCGACGCTGTTCGGGAAAATGACCGTCGTATTGAAGAACACGTTCGGATCGCCGACGTTGCGGAAGTTGCGCCACCAGTAAGCAGCGTCCAGCTTGAACCACCCGGCCACGTCCTGCGCGAACCCGACTTCCCACGCCGAACTCCTCTCCGGTTTGATGCCTGCGTTGCCTCCGCCTTCCCGAGTGGCGAAGGGTGAGAGCTGCCTGGCCTGTTCGGACGCCGAAAGAAGCAGGTTATCGACCTGCGGCGGTTGGTAGAGACGATTGAACGAAGCGCGAATCGCAGTGTTTGATTTCGATATGAAGTAAACGGCGCCCAGGCGCGGGCTGAACTGCTGAGCGGACACCAGCAGCCGCGAGTGATCGTAACGCACTCCCAGTTGCAGGCTCAGATTCTTCAAGGGCGAAAACGCATCCTGAACGTAAGCCGAGTACTGATTGCGCGCCGCCCGGTCGCGAAAGATGAACGGGTCGTCTTCGTCGAAGGCGATGACCTCGTCGCTGATCTCGCGCTCTTCGGCTTCTTCTTCATCGGTCACGAAAAAAGTGAGGAACTCGCTTGGTGACACGCGCTGGAATTCGACCCCGGCCTTGAGGTTGTGTCCTCCGCGCACGTGGGTGAGGCTGGCCAGCAAGCCACGCCGCGTGTGCTGTCGGTCCTGCTCGGCAAACAGCGGAAATGCTAATTCGTTGCTCTCGAGGATGGATTCGTGAGCGCGTCGAAAGTAGGCGAAATCCGAGACGGTTCGTGAATTCCAAAAATGCTGCCACGTGAACGCCTGGGCGTTGTCGCGCAACCTCTGCTTCTGCCGCTGGCCGGCCGCCTCTTGCTCGGAATCGTTCGAGACGTTGAAATCGGAGCCGTTGCCGGTAATGTTGAGTATGAGAGTGTCTTTCGATGTCGCATGCCACTCCGCGCGCAAGCTTAGATTCACCCCGCCGCCCTTGTTGTTGAAGTTTCCCAAATCAACCGGATCGAGAAACCGATCCGAGCGATGCGTTGCGCCGTTGATGTAGAAGCCGAAATCGCGTTTAAGCCGCCCCCCGATGCCCACGGCGATCTCATCGGTTCTAAGATCTCCGGCGCCCAGCATGACATCACCGGCCAACGGTGAATCTATGCCGGACTTCGGATGAACTATTACCACAGCCCCAGAGCGGCCCCCGAACTCAGCGGGGATATTGCCGGTGATGACCTGCATCGAATTGATGGTGTCGGTGTCGATCGGGCTGGCCGAAACGGCGTCGAGCCGATCAACAATCGGAATGCCGTCGATCACATATAGAACTCCGTCGTCGACGCCGCGCACGTGAATGAGGCCGTTGTTCTCGGTCGCGGAACCGGGAGCCGTAGCGACTAACTCTTGCAGCAGCCGGTTGCGGCTGGTGCGCGGCGCGTGCCGGACGGACCTTTCACCGATGGTGGTTGCGGAACTTGATGAGTCGCGCTCGACCAGATTCTCCCGCAAGCTGACTTCGACCGACGCTTTGGAGCCGGCCACTGCCAGCTTGATCTCGACTCTGACAGGCACATTCGAGCGCACCACGACCGGCTGCGCGGCAACTTCAAACCCGCTCGCCCTCACTCGCAGAGTGTATTGATCGAAGGGGACGTTGTTAAAAACGAATTCGCCAGCGTTACCGGTGACGAGTTGATGGCGTTGCCCGGCCACCGGGTGATCGAGACTAACGACGGCATTCGCAATCAGGGCCCCGGTGGGATCGCTGACGACACCAGTGACGGAGCCGTTCTGAATCTGTCCCTGCGCCGGGCCGAAAAGAGCGGCGACAAGAACAATCGGCAATAGAGTTCGAAACGTGGTTGTCCCCATATGAAAGACGGTTATCGCTCAGATTCGCGATCGAGTGCAAATCGAACCAACGAATTCGAAGGTGACCTCGCCTCTGCGCTCCTCTGCGTCCTCTTCGGTTCTATTCTCCGATCCTCCTGGCTTGATCTCGCGTCGGCTCAACCGCGAAGAGAGCTACTGACTCTGCTTTTTCGCGTCGCTGCACAAACCGGCGATTTCGTGAAAGCGATCATGCAGAGCGCTCAATAACTCTTTGATTTGTGTGTCGGTAGCGTTCTTGGCAATCAGTGCGGCAAGGGCTTTCGACTCTTGAGCGAGTTTCGCCACACTTGTTTTGATTTCGGGTTTGTCATACACCTTGGGTGGCGTAGAGTCGGCCCACTGTTTTGCTTTCGCGGCCATCTCGCTGGCGCGACTGCGAATCGGTTTGAAGTCGCCCTCTTCCATCGGATGGAAGGTCGCAGACATCACGTCGTGAAAGGCGCTCAACTCGTTCCACTTGCCGCTGTCTTCCGCTGACGCCGTCATCGCGGCTGGTTGAAAGTCCGCGGCGAGCGCGAGAGTTCCCCATTGTAAGGTCAATCGGCCGTCCTTGTCTTTCTTCTCGAGCGAGATCGTCAGGTACTCAACGGCTTTATCGAGCTTCTGCAAACTGAAAGGGACTTCGGCGACAGGCGACCCGCCTTCCGACTGGATCAAGAGGTGCCACTTCTGCGGCTCGACGAGTTTCGCTTGAAGGATGTACTTGCCCGCAGGTATCACTTTCTCGCCGAACCTCAGACTCGCTTGTGTTGAAAGAGTCGTGGGATCATCTGCGCCCATTCGCCATACTATTCCCGGCTGTATCATCGCTTCCGGGTTTCGCCCTCCCAGACCGGGCCGCCCGTGGTTGACTTCGATCTTGTTAGTGCCCAATTGCAGGACGGGGCGTCCGCGATCGTCGCCCTGTGAGGGCCCGGACGTAGGGCCGCCGAAACAAGCCGAAGCTGAAATGAAAATGAGTAACGCGAATATAGCGCTGAGTCTCTTCATAAAGTCTCTCCTTGAGAATGGAGTTGGAAGGACACATCTTAACTGATTGGGAGTGGTTTTGAGGACCCCGCGAGGGCTGCGCCTCGCGCTCGCAATTACTTTCGGCGTCGAAGGCTCTCGTTGCGCCTCTGCGACTTTGCGCCTTCGCGTGAAGGGGTTTCGCGCAAAGACGCAAAGTCAAAGCCGCCAAGACGCAGAGGGGCTACAGCGTCAATCTCAACCCGAACTGAAGCTGCCTCGGGTCGCTTGCACCTGTAGCTCTTCCAAAAGCCGGCAACGGTGTCGCCCCCGTCCCGAAGACATTGTTGGGCAATTGCAGGTTCGCCCGGTTGAAGACATTGAAGGCTTCGGCGATTACTTCCATCCGGAAGCGTTCGGTGAAGCGGATCCGGCGGCTCAGCCTCACATCGAACGACGCGAAGTCGAAGCCCTCACCCATGTTGCGCGCTACTCCGAGGGGCCGGTCGTTAACGTTCGTGTCGAAGTTGCGATCGGCGCCTGTCTGGATATTGAACGGCAACGGCGAACCGTAGCTGAAGATGTAGCTGAACTGGAAGCCTTCGACTGCGCGGCGCCATCCTGAATCGCTCTTGGTCTCCGGAACCGCGAACGTGCCGCTCAAGGTCAGTCGATGACGCTGGTCGTTGTCGCCGCGCCCCCGATCATCCCTCAGATTGGCATTGTCCTGCGGCGTGAAGAAGAAGGCGTTGCCGGTATTGTCGAGCGCCTTCGCGTACGTGTACGAGGCGCGCAGACCGGCCCATCGCGAGAAGCGGCGGTTAAACGAGACCGTCAACCCGTTGTAGTAAGAATCTCCCGAACTCTCATACCGCGAGATGTTGGCGAAGTTGGCATTCGGGCGGCCCAGATTCGGGACGCCCGCCGATGCCGGAAACCGCGGCACATTCACGTTGCGAGAGAGAATCAGGTGCAGCCCGCGCGTGTGCAGGTAGCCGACAGCGAGCGATGTGTTCGAGGACAACTCGCGCTCGATCTGAAGGCTCGCCTGTTGCGTGTAAGCGTCTTCGATATTCGGATCGATCGTAGTTATGCTCGGCAAGAAACCTTGCGGGAACGACGCGGCCACGCTCGGAAAGACTGGCGCGCCCGGTTGGCCGAACGAGAACGAGGCGACTTTGTACTTCGTGCCGTCGCGCTGCAATGCGTTAGAGGTCGCACGCAGCGGAATGCGTTCGTAGTAGAGGCCATAGCTCGCGCGGATAACCGTCTTGCGAACTCCCGGCGCATAAGCCAGACCGATGCGCGGCGCGACATTGCCAGTGTCGGTTTTGATCGGATCAGGCAGGAACTGCAGATCGTATCGAATGCCAACATTGACGGTCAGATCGGGCCGCGCGCGCCATTCATCCTGCGCGAAGAACCCGATATTCGGATTCGACTGAAACAAACTCGGCACGCCGAAGGTTTGCTGAAAGGTAACGTAGCGGCTTGCCTGCAAATTGGCGAGCGAGGAGAAGGTGTAGGCGCCTTGCAACGCGCCGGGGAAGGTGATGTTCACGCGGTTGTACAAGAAGTCCGCTCCGAACTTGAGCGAGTGGGCGCCGCGCAGCGTAGTGATGTTGTCGGCTATTTCGTAAAGATCAAGATCACGTCCAGTCGGCGAGGAAGTCGACGTGCCGAGATTGGCGACGCCGGAAATAGTGATCGCCGGGCCAACCTGGTCGTTCGCCAACGCGCCAAGCCGGCTCCGCGTGAACTGAAAACGCGCCTCGTTTGCGGTCCGCGACGACAGCGTTGCTACGCTGCCCAACGCAATGGTTTGATCCCGATTCTCCAGCCCCGTGCCTCGGCTTGCGGCGCTCAGTCCTCCTACGCCGCGCGCGTTGAGGCTGTCGATGTCGTATAGGCTGTAACGCACGGTGAACAGATTCGCCGGGTTGATACGGTGATCGCCGCGCACCAAAACATTGGTTGTGTTGTAGCCTGCCGGGACCAGGCCCGTGCTGATGCGCGGACCCGCGTACTTTATCTGATCGAGCACGTTGTTGATCGCCGTCACGTTGGCGGGAAGGATCGTCACAACGACTGCATTGTGCAATCGCGTCTGCTCGAAGTTCCCGAATAGAAATGTCCGGTCGCGTTTGACCGGCCCACCCAAAGAAGCGCCGTACTGCGCTTGCGTCAGCGGGTCTTTGCTCGGCGCAAGCGTGCTCCGCGCGTCGAGCCGCTGATTTCGCAGGAAGCCATAGGCGCGCGCGCGCCAGGCATTCGTGCCCGATTGCGTGACGACGTTGATGATCCCGCCAGAAGCGCGGCCAAATTCGGCAATGCCACCGGACGTGATGACCTGGAATTCTCGGATCACTTCCTGGCTGAAGAAAGTGCCCGGAAGGTCGGCCGCGTCGTCATTGGCCGACAGTCCGTCGAGTATGAACCCGTTGTTGATGTTACGCTGACCGGCGACGGAGATTTGCGTGCCCGGCACGGCGGAAGTTTCGGCGAACCGCTGGTTGGCGACCGGATTAGCGCGCGACACCGCCGGAGTGAGCGCGGCAAGGTCAAGGTAGTTGCGCCCGTTCAGCGGCAGATTATCAACCTCGCGTGACAACACCGTCTCCGAGACCTGAGTGCGCACCGTTTCGACTACGGGCGCCGAGGCGGTTATGTCGGCGGTCTCGCTCAGGCCCCCGACCGCTAGCCTGACCGGCAGATCGAGAGCCTGGCCGATAGAGAGAGTCAACTCTCTGGTGACCGAGGCGAATCCAGCGTGCTCGACTTTGAGGTGATAGCTGCCAACGGGCAGATAAAGGAAGCTGTAGCGGCCGTGCTCGTCACTCTTGGACGAGCTTGTCTGATTCTTGTCGATGCTGGTTATTGCGATTAGGGCCCCGCTGATCGCGGCGCCGTTCGTGTCCTCGACGCGGCCGGCGAGCGTTGCTGCTGAAATCGCTTGCTGCGCGAATGCCGGGAGCGTGCTGCCAAAGCTAACGACAAGCAGCACAGCTAAGGCGAGCAAATGATTGGCTTTCCACGATTGCATGATTCTTCTCCTCGATTTCAGAAAGACCGTGATTGGTAAGCGCTTTCGTTCAACTGGACGACGCCACACCGCGCGGCGGTCCAAGTTGGCGCAAGCGGACGATGCGCCACTGCGCGTGATCAGGAACTACAGCGCTCGGGAAAGGCTTTCAGAAATTTGAGAAGCTCGGAGGTGCTCGAGGAGCGGATGAACCGCCATCGATAAGATCGCGGACGGCAACGACGCGCTCGAGGAACGTTACCGGCGGCTCGTCGGCGAATGCTTGCTGAGCGCCCGCGCGAAGATGCTCGCGAAGAAGTAAATTCGAGAAGCGGCCCGTCGGAGCACATCCTTCGGGGCACGAAGCAAACAACTCAGCTTCGCTTATGCGAGGCTTGTCATCGGAGACTTGACCTTTGACCGACGCGTGGTGAGGATTGCAACAGCAGTAGCCATCCTTCACACAGCAGGCCATTCCGCACTCATCCGCCGTCTGAGTCGCCAGGACGATGGGCGCCGAGACTGCGGCGATCAACAAGAAGAGCGCCGCAAAGAGCGCGCGCAGTCTTGCTAGTCGAGTCTGTCCGGCTCGTGTCATTTGGCAGCTATCCTACTACAAGTTTCGCTCAAGCGGTAATAAATGTTTGAGGGTGGCGCAACTCGAAAGGTAAGCCTCTCTTGTCGAGGCTGGAGGGGAAGACCGGGTTCGGAGTCGAACCGACCGGGACACTCTGAAATGTCCCCAACGGGTTTGCAGCCCGCGGGAAGCACCGGCTTCCTTAACCGGCCGTTGGTGAAAAAGACAGAAGGCAGTAAGCAGAAGGCGGAAGGCAGCTTGTGCCTTTCTGCTTACTGCCTTCTGCTTTCCGCTTTCTGCCTACTGCCTTCTGCCTTCTGAGTTTCTACTCTGTAAAGGTGGCGCGCAGGGTCAGCATGAAGGTTTGATGGTCCGGATCGTTTGTCGTTACGCTGGCAGTCTTGGTGATCTCGCCTTTGTAACCATCGGTCTTCGCAACCTCAAGCGTAACCGAACCGGACTTACCGGGCGCGATAACCTTGTCATACTTGCTCGTAGTGCACCCGCACGAAGGGCTGACGCTCTTGATTTCAAGGTCTACTTTCCCTTCGTTCTTAATTTCAAAGGAGTAGGTGAGAGGCGTACCCGCCTTAACCGAGCCGAAGGAATGTTCGAGGGACGGTATCGACAGCCTGGGCTTTCCGCCGTCCTGCGCCGATACCGAAAACACGAACATGAATAGAAGCGCGACTGCAACAAGGGCCGTTCTTGATCTCATTAAGCTAACCTCCAAAGATGTTGAATTGAGAGCCCGGTCAGAAAAGCAACCGGCAACACCATTGATAAACGCTCGGGATTGAGTGTCGGTTACAGAACCGGACAGAAAAGTCCATTATGGACTGCGGCGGCGCGCATTAGTATGGACTGCGGCGGCGCACTTCTTACTTAAAGCCTTGACCGCGATCTGTACCATGGTATTTCATTAGGTCATCCGGAGCACTTACATGCTGACTTCCTCGAAACTCGTTGCGTTGGTGGTGATCGTCTTTACGGTGGCGGCTGCCTCAGTCGGTACGTCCACGGCAAGCATGCAGGGCGAACGCTCACTCGCGGGAGAATGGATAGTCACTTCGAGTCCGATCAACGGTCAGACCTCCTCTCCGAGAGGTCTGACTCTTGGATTTCCAGACAGGGACATGCTCTTCGAGCAACAAGGCGACCTTCGCACGGGGGTTGTCCTGCGTGAAGATGCGGGTCCTGATGTGAGGCCGCTCGGCGTGTGGCGAGTAACGGGCGACCGGTTCAGCACGACGTTTCAGTTGTGGTGTCCTGACAGCGACGGGCCTTGCGGTTCAATAGTAATGCGCGGCCAGTTCGTTCGAGATGACAAGATCAACGGGACAATGATCGCGTTCTTTGATCAACCGGACGACTCGACACCTACGGGCTACGATACCTGGACCTTCTCATTCGTGGGAAATCGTGTTGCCGGCGGCGCAACGGGAGGCTCGAATTGATTTCGCGGGCTGGATCTTTTTTCAGGCATCTGGCAGTAGCACTGACGTTGGCGGCTACGCTTTTGACCGCAGCGCCTTCCGTCTTTGCCGGCAACCAACTCACGGGTTCATGGACTCTCAGGATCACGATTCCTGAGTCTCCGGACAGCGCCACGACTCGCACCTTCATCGTCACTCTGGATGTCAGCCCGCGCGGTGAGAGTCTTCACGGGCGCGCGAACATAACCGACGGGGGACAACGAACGGTCGGCGCCGCGTGGCGTCAGGTCGGCAAGAACGTGTCGATCGCCTACGAGCTGCCGTGTCCGGGAGACGGTCCCTGCGCCTCGCTGATTCTACAGGGGAGGGTGAAGGGCGGCGGCGTGCTGATCAAGAGGGGCTCAGTGATCGTATTGTGGGACACGGCTAACAACAAGAACCCCGCGTTGTACGATACGTCGAACGGCTCGTTCCGCGGCGACCGCCTGCCGTGAGTCTCCTGCTCACTTTCGCAACAGACAGTAGCTGTCCGAGATACCATCGGGCTTCAGCCGATGGAGTTTCAGTTTCAACCTAACGACCTCAGTAGCTGTCCGAGATACCATCGGGCTTCAGCCGATGGAGCTTCAACTTCAAGTCAAATAGCCAAAGCGCCGCTCTTGATGATGATGTGCCGGGGTGAAGGGCGGCACGCTCCAAAAGCTCGGGCGCCAGCAAAATCACTCAGAAGGCGGCTTCCGTCGCTCGGGCTTGAACTCGATCACGATTCCGCGTAGCGGCGAGTCCCCGACATTCTTCACAGTATGGATCACCGGTTGGTTGAAGGTGGGTCGATCGGGAATCGTATCAACGAAGATCTCCGGCTGCCCTTCCGGCCACTGCTGGAGTCGAGTTCGGTTTAGCTGCATCACAACGCGCTGGCTGTGACTGTGCCTTGCTCGCGTGTCGCCCGGGGCCAGCTTCTCCTCGAAGATGAAGAATCGATTACCGTCGTAGCGGATTGCGTTCTTTTGCGGCGGAATGATTTCATGTGGCGACTCGACGGGCGGATGGTTAGGCTTGAAGGCGACTTCGAAGTATGAGCCTCCAGTAGGCGGCTCGTATGACTGGCCTTTCTTGAAGACGGCAACGTCACCTCGATTCATCTTGCGGCGCGATTTTCCGGAGCGAAGTTCAATCTCGGCGAGGGCGACTATCACGCGATCCTCGCAGCCCGAAACGCTGGCCTTAGCGCACGGCGCCGCGTCTCGCATCACGCGAACATAGTCATTCTCGAGCGCGGGAGCAGGCGCCTGAAGAAGGCAAAACACTAACAGACACATCATCGCAAACAACCTCGGTTTGCAGATAAACGCTTGGGTAGCCTCGACGAGTTCTAAATCGCGCCGATGGTAGCTGTAGGTTTTGACGCCGCCACCAAAGTTGTGGTCGCCACAAACCGATGAGCAATGTTGTCTACCATCACACCGAAGCCCTCCAATGTCCTTACGCCAAGCAATGTCATGTCGCCGGGTTCGGCAAACACCACTTCATCGGTGGTTTCGTAGCCTTCGGCGCTGAGAATGGCGTAGCCGATGTCTCGCTCGATCCTCTGCTGGGTGGCGGTGGCAAAAACTCGCTTCCGCCGCGGTGTGATACCGATACCCTGCAAAACTTCCGCCGGAAGCCAGGTGAGTTCCGAGCCGGTGTCAACCACCGCAGATAAAGGCTGGGTGGCCAGTTCTTCGCGCTTCGGATTGCGAGCAATGACGTCGACCTTGAATGCGCTCATGGCTGTAAAGATAACCGCCGTGCTCTGGTGAGGGCAAGGTGTGCTGTGCTGAGCAATGTGCATCGAGCGAGGATCGACGCTGCCGCTCTCGAAAAGTTGTTGAGTCGGCTGACGCGGCCACTACAAGTACGCATTCTTGGCGATGACGAGCCTCTTCCTCGCAGGTGATGTGGAATTCCACCGCGGCAAGCGTCGGTGTGTCGCACCCTTATGAACATCACTTCTGCGGATTAGAACGGCCAATGGATGCCAGGAAATATTTGCTTGAGTACGATATAAGCCACACCAAGTGTTGAGAGCACACCTATTGCCCACCAAATGTAGTCCTGAATTTTGTGAAAAGGATTGTTGCACTCATATCTCCCCATTTCGTACTCCAATCTCCCAAGCTTGCTAAAGCAACTGGGAAACAGGAGCTTCAGCCGCCCGAAAGAAAAAAATTTGCAGACGGGATACCCTTTCGCTAAGCAAAACAGGGGATGTAGTGCACACCAAATCTAACTCAACCGTTTTTAATTAGTCAATCAAATAAGCGCCTGTCGAATGACGGCGCACTACTATGAAGCAATCCAAAAAGCCCGAAGCACAGTCTAGACGCTACGTCGTAAGAGAGTATGTCCTAGCCGTCTCTCCCGTCGAAGCATTACGCAAAGAGAGAGACATCCAGCCAGAGGACGTTTGGCTAGACGAGAAACAGCCCGAGCAAAGCACTACATCAGCCATAGGCTTTGACTTTCCTAACTGATGTTAGAACGGCCACTCAGCCCTTATCACTTTATATGCCGCAATTATCAAGAGCAGAACAATTAAGGTTCTTAGAATGAACCACTCAATTCTGCAAAAAACGCTCTCACGGTTTTGGTCGGACATTAGACATGGCTCCTTTTGACGGATACTGGACCAAAGGGCCTACCCCTTTTCCAGTCGTCGTAGAGTTCACGGTGAACTATCTTTTTCTTTTCAAAGAGCCAATGTCTAAATAGCTAACCGATATGTGCAGTCGAGAATCGAAAAGGTTGCCCGTAGGCTGAGCTAAGGCTTATGTAACGCGAGAAAGCGATTTAAATACCGAATGCAATTGATAACAGCGCGTTTGCCTGATACCACGCCTTTACCTTCCGAAAACCGAATCAACTAAATGCTTGTAGAAAGACGTTTGACTTGCAAGAACAAAGGAACGGATGATAGGCAGCGAATCTTTTGAACGCCACTTGGTTGACCCACCGCTAGGAAGGCATATTGCAGTTAATTCGACAGGGCGGGTCAGAATCTAATTGCGGCTACAGTTGGTGCTCATCAAGTTTTCGTGGATCGATCGAGCCGCTCTCTTCCCGTCCCCCATCGCGAGAATCACCGTAGATCCGCCGCGAACTACGTCGCCGCCTGCGTACAAACCCGGGCGGCTCGTGAGGCCCGTTTCATCAGTGATGATGTTGCCCCACTTCGTGGTATTCAATCCCGGCGTTGTGGATTGAATTAGAGGATTGGGACCCTGGCCGACGGCGACAATCACTGTGTCTACATCGAAGCTGTGCTCGGTGCCTGTGATTGGAACCGGTCTGCGGCGGCCGCTCTCGTCAGGTTCGCCGAGTTCCATGTCGATCACTTCCATGCCTGTCACCCAGCCGCGTGTGTCGCCGAAGAATTGAGTCGGGGCAGTGAGGAATTTGAACTCGATGCCTTCTTCCATGGCGTGCTCGACTTCTTCCGCGCGAGCCGGCACTTCTGCGCGCGAACGGCGATACACCATGTAAACTTTTTCAGGCCCAAGCCTCAGTGCGACTCTCGCGGCGTCCATCGCTGTGTTGCCTGCGCCGAGCACCGCGACGCGTTTGCCGACTTTCACCGGCGTGTCGTACTCGGGAAACTTGTAGCCCTTCATCAGATTTACGCGCGTCAGAAACTCATTGGCCGAGTAGATGCCCGCGAGGTTCTCACCCGGAAGATTCAAGAAGTAAGGCAGGCCGGCACCCGTAGCCAAAAACACCGCGTCGTAGCCTTCTTCGTCCAGCAACTCGTCGACGGTTTCGGTCTTGCCGATCACACAGCTTGTGACGAACTCGACGCCGATGTTTTCGAGTTGGCGGATCTCGATTCCGACGATGCTCTTGGGCAAGCGGAATTCTGGGATGCCATACGCGAGCACGCCGCCGAGCTTGTGAAGCGCTTCAAACACGGTGACCTTGTGGCCCATCCTCGCGAGATCGCCCGCAGCGGTGAGCGAAGCCGGACCCGAGCCGACTAACGCGACTCGTCTTCCGGTTGGAGGAGCTATGAACGGCGTCGCAAACGAGCCGCAGTCGATTTGATAATCGGCGACGAAGCGTTCGAGGCGGCCGATTCCTACCGACGTTCCTTTGATGGCGTTGACGCAGCGCGCTTCGCATTGGTCTTCTTGCTGGCAGACGCGGCCACATATCGCAGGCAGGCTGTTCTTGTCGCGGATGATGTTGGCGGCGCCGACGTAATCGCGTTTGAGAATCGACAGGATGAAGTGAGGAATGTTGACCTCGACCGGACAGCCGGTTATGCAGATTGGGGTTTTGCAGCTTATGCATCGCTGAGCTTCAAGCAGCGCTTGCTCTTCGGTGAAGCCGATGGCCACTTCGCAAAAGTTCCTGCGCCGCGCTTCGGGTAACTGGCAAGGCATCCCCTGACGCGGAGCTTTTGGCGTTCGTTTGATTTTGATCTGCTCGGTTGCCAATCGTGGTTCCTTTGTCCTCTGCGTTCCTCTGCGCCCTCTGCGGTGAGAGAATTTTAACCGCGGAGGACGCGGAGGTAACTCACACTAGCCCTTCGAATCTTGCGACCTGCTCGTTCTCGAAACGCTCCAGCGATACCTTCTCTTCCTGCGCATAAGCCCGATTGCGGCGGATCAACGTGTCGAAGTCGACTTGATGCGCGTCGAACTCGGGACCATCTACGCAGGCGAAGCGAGTCTTGCCGTCGATGACTACCCGGCATCCGCCGCACATGCCGGTGCCGTCGATCATCACCGGGTTCAGGCTCACAAGGGTCTTGATGTTGTAAGGCTCGGTCAGTTCCGCTACGGCTCGCATCATTGGCATCGGGCCGATCGCGTAGACTACGTCGATGTCAATGCCTTGAACAATCAAGTCGCTGAGCGGGTCGACCACAAGCCCCTGCCTCTCGTAGCTGCCGTCGTCAGTCACGATGTGAAGCTCATCGCTGGTCTCGCGCATCTCGTCTTCGAGGATCAAGCGATTCTTAGTGCGAGCGCCGATGATCGAGATGACTTGATTGTCCGAGGCCCTCGAGGCTCTCGCGATTGGCAGGATCTCGGCGGTCCCGACTCCTCCGCCAACGCAAACGACCGTGCCAAAGCTTTCGATTAGCGTCGGGTGACCAAGAGGGCCTATCACGTCGGCAAGCTCATCGCCCGCGCAAAACGAGTTCAACAGGCGCGTGCTTTTGCCAACGCTTTGAACGATGAGCGTGATGCTCCCGCGCTCGATGTCCGAATCGACTATGGTGAGAGGAATGCGCTCGGCGTATTCGTTGGCGCGGACGATGACGAAGTTCCCGGCTTTTCTCTTTTTCGCGATCTTTGGTGCTTCGATGATGAATCGGCAGATGTCGTCGGCTATCGCGGTTTTGTCCAATATTCTGTTTGCCATCCGTACCTCTTAAGCCTCCCTACCCCGAGCCGCCTCCAAGAGATGGGCGGCCACCGAGGGCCGCCCTTTGGCTCGATAATGCGAGCGACAGGACGTGCTCGCCTACCAGCAATTTAGAGGGTTTCGGCTGACGAGGCTATGACGGGGGTCACGACGCGACGTGACGGCTGTCACATGGCTAGGCATTCTGCACGGCGCCGGCTAGTTTGATCAGCGATGTCTTCGCGTCACCGTACAGCATGCCGCAGTTTTGCTTGAAGAACAGCGGGTTCTCGATACCGGCAAAGCCCTTACCCTTGCCGCGCTTCAACACGACGACCGAGCGCGCCTTGTCCACTTCAAGAATGGGCATTCCGGCGATGGGACTCTTGGGATTGTCGCGAGCGTCCGGGTTCACCACATCGTTTGCGCCGATCACAACCGCGACGTCGGTTGCCGGAAACTCGGTGTTGATCTGCTCGAGGTCGTATAGCGACGAGTAAGGCACGTTGGCTTCGGCGAGCAGCACATTCATATGTCCAGGCATGCGGCCAGCCACTGGGTGGATCGCGTACTTGACCGATACGCCTCGCGCTTCGAGCATGTTTCCGAGCTCGCGCACCGCGTGCTGCGCTTGCGCCGTAGCCATGCCGTAGCCGGGCACGAAGATTACCTGCCTGGCATAAGCAAGCTGTACCGCGATGTCTTCGGCTTTCACCTCGCGCATATCGCCGAGAGCCCCGCTCTCGCCAGCCGCTGTTTCCGCTCCAAACGCTCCGAACAACACGTTGGTTATCGAGCGGTTCATCGCGCGGCACATCAAGACCGAAAGTATGAAGCCCGAGAAGCCATCAAGCGTGCCGGCGATGATAAGAACGTTGTTCGAAATGGCGAAGCCGGTCGCTGCGGCGGCAAGCCCGGCGTATGAGTTCATCAGCGACATCACGACCGGCATGTCCGCCGCGCCGATCGGCAACACCATCAGCACGCCTGACACGAACGCCAGCCCGGCCATCGCGTAGAACACCGAGTGCGCCGAAGGATCGTAAATCAGATAGGCGAACATCCCAACCGTTAACGCCATCAGCGACATGTTGAAGATGTTTTGCCCGCGGTAGGTGATCGGCGTCCCGCGAACCCAGTCCTGAAGCTTGATGAACGCCATCAAGCTTCCGGTCACCGTGATGCCGCCGAGCAGCACCTCGAGGTTGAGCGCAGTCATCTTGAAAGTTCCAAGCTCGCCGGCGCCGTGCCGGTAGTATTCAGACACGCCGACGAGCGAAGCAGCCAGCGCGCCGAACGCGTGCGAGAGCGCAGTCCGCTGCGGCATCGCGGTCATCGGCACCCATATCGAAATTGCCCCGCCGATGAGCGAGCCGATGATCAGCCCGGCGATGATCCACTCGTAGCTTATGATGTCTTTGTGAAGCAGCGTGCCGACGATCGCCAGGAACATCCCGACTTCGGCGAGGATCATTCCTCGCCGCGCGGTTTCAGGATGACTGAGGCCCTTGAGACCGAGGATGAATAGAATGGACGCGGCCAGGTAATTGAGTTCGATTAGAACACTCATCAGGCTGGGTCTTGCTCCTCTGCAGAGTCTTTCCTGGGGGCGGGTTGTCTCTTAAACATCCTCAGCATTCGATCGGTGATCATGAACCCGCCGACGACGTTGATCGTCGAAGCGATCACGGCTATGAAACCCAGCCACGTGCTAACCGTGTTGTAGTCCGCGCCGGCGCTCACCAGCGAGCCGACAAGCGATATGCCCGAGATCGCGTTGGTCGCCGACATCAGCGGCGTGTGAAGAAGCGGCGGCACTCGCGAGATTACCTGGTAGCCGAGAAATGCCGCGAGTGCGAAGACGTACAGACCGGCGATTATTACTTCAGTGCTCACTATTCAGATCCTCCTATTGCCTCCACGAGAACTGCGTTCACGGAAGTAGTTCAAACGAATCTAGGAATCTCTTGCCGTCCTCAGAGATTGACCGCTCGATCTTCGTACTTACCAAAAGCAAGAACACGCATTTTTCAGATACAAAGATTCTCGCTGTGTATGATGTCGCTCTAGAATCCATATTGATTTCAAGCCCGGGGATTCCATGCTGATTGACGTGATTCTCGTGCTTGACCTTCAGTGCTCGGCTTTCAAAGGTCAGGGCGACGATGGTCCTGTTTCGCGCACCCTGCAATCTCGTTTGAATGACTTCTAGATCAGTGCTTCCTTCAGAGAAGCAGTAGTAGCTTACTCGGAATCCTTCATCATTACGTTTTGCCAAAAAGGTAGGATTGGGAATCTTGCCGACTGCATGCAACAACGGCGGTAACTCAGCGTGCCTGGCCGGTAGCATAACCTTGAAGTGACCCTCTTTAGGCGCGAACTCCTCCCAGTCTGTGCTCTGAGGCATAACTGTTAGAGGCAGACCAAGGAGCGCTATCAATAGAAGGTGTGACCGCATATGACTCTCTCTCTGCTTTGGTGTTTCGCCGTCTATCGCGCAGTCGACTCGAGCGCGGCTGCCACCCGGGCATTCACGACCTCGCCCCGATGAAGCACGCACGCAGGGCCAACTACATCGTCGTTCAAATCGATCTTCAACTGCCCTTGATCGTCAATCAGAAGCTTCAAGAATGCGGTGACATTTCGAGAGTAAAGCTGGCTCGCGTGAACCGGCACAGTAGCCGCGAGATTCAACGGCGACATAATAGTCACGCCGTCTCGAACAACGGTCTCACCGGGTTTGCTCGCTGCGCAGTTGCCCCCGGTCGACGCGGCAAGATCCACGATCACCGAACCGGACTTCATACCAGCGACGGCTTCTTCGGTCACAAGCAGCGGCGCGGGCCGTCCGGGCACTTGCGCCGAAGTGATGATCACATCGGTCGTCCGCGCGTGTTTGGCTATCAAGTCTCTGCCTCGACTGAGAGCCTCTTCGCTAAGCTCGACCGCGTATCCGCCCGCGTCTTCGGTCTTGATACCGCCAAGGTCGACCTGCAAGAACCTGGCGCCTAGAGATTGAACGTGCTCGCCGGCAGCGGCGCGAACATCGTAGCCTTCGACGACCGCGCCCAGACGGCGCGCGGTCGCGATTGCTTGCAGACCCGCGACACCTGCGCCCAGGACCAGCACCCGCGCGGGGGCTATCGTGCCGGCAGCGGTCATCAACAACGGAAACATGCGCGGCAATCGCTCCGCCGCTAACAGCACCGATTTGTAGCCGACGATCGTAGCCATCGACGAGAGCGCGTCCATCGTTTGCGCTCTGCTCGAGCGCGGTATCAGCTCCATTGCGATGGCGGTCAAGCCGCGCTCAATGAGTTGAACCAGAACTTCGGGTTCATCCAGCGGCCTTAGAAATCCAATCACCACCGCGCCCGGATGAAGGCGCGAAAGATCGTCACCGTCAGGACAGTTGACGCAGGGCAGGACGTCCGCATTCGCGAGCACATCGAGCTTCTCATTCTCGACTCTCGCACCGGCTCCGGCGTAGTCCGAATCGCTTGCACCCGCGAGGTTTCCAGCACCGCTCTCGATGTGGACCTGTACGTTCGAAGCCGTGAGCGCGCGCACCGATTCAGGCATGAGCGCCACCCGAGTTTCTCCCGGCCGCGCCTCTCGCAATACGCCAATCTTCATCAATGCTCCGTAAGTGTGTTCTAAGTAGCTCCGGCCCGCATCTGCTCGATCAGGTTCGGCTGAACCCTTCAGGCCCTCGGAGAACTATTGGAATTGAAAGCAAGAATATATCATTTCGAACGGGACTTTTGCAGGCCGCAACTGACGTCCGGCGGAAAGGCGGCGATTGAACGGCTGGTGCTCGCCTGAACTTCCGCTAGACTGGGAATTTTCAGGACGTTTGGAAGATTCGTAGATTGATGTGCAACAACGGAGGGAACCTGAAAGTGCTGTCGGTGAACGTTGGGCTGCCGCGCGATGTCATCTCGAAGGGCAAGCCGGTCACAACCGGGATCTTCAAAGAACCGGTCGAAGGCCGCGTCCGGCTTAGAACGTTGAACCTTGATGGCGACAGGCAGGCGGACCTGAAAGTTCACGGCGGCACGGACAAGGCCGTCTACGCCTATCCAGCCGAACACTATGATTATTGGCGCCGGGAGCTGCCCGGCGTCGAGCTCCCGTGGGGAATGTTCGGCGAGAATTTCACCGTCGAAGGATTGCGCGAGAACGAGATCAACATCGGCGACCAGTTTCGTATCGGCTCCGCTGAGCTGATGGTCACGCAGCCGCGGCTCCCTTGCTACAAGCTGGCGGTGAAGTTTGGGCGCGACGACATCATCAAACGTTTCCTTGAAAGCGGCCGAACCGGCTTCTACTTCGCAGTGCTCAAAGAGGGCGAAGTCGGGGCGGGCGATTCGATCGAGATGATAGGCCGCGACGCGAATGATCTGACGGTTGCCGGCGTCACTCGACTCTACTTACAAGGCAAGGACGATCTGGAGGCGTTGGAGAAAGCATTAAGAGTTGAGGCGCTGCCGCCAAGTTGGAAAGCTCACTTCGAGCGCCAGCTTGAAAAGCTTCGTGCGACGCAGACGACGCGCTGAAAACGAGCAAGAGCTCGTAGTACGGCCTTCAGGCGGAAGTTGGTAGATGAATCGAAAGTCTAAGTATGCTTCCGCCTGAAGGCGGTACTACGAACTCTTTTGATGGAAGCACCGAACCGTGAGACTGAAACCTAAGCACTCTGTTCTGTTGGTTGGCCTGGCATACCTGAGCTTCGTGAGCCTGGGCTTGCCCGATGGGATGAATGGAGTTGCGTGGCCGTCGATCCGGGCCGGCTTCAATCTTCCGCTCGATGCGCTGGGTGCGCTCTTAGTGATGTTCACCGCGGGCTACCTGGTGTCGAGCTTCAGCAGCGGCAGACTGCTCGCGCTCGTGAGTGTTGGCACGTTGTTGGCGCTGAGCTGTCTGGCAACGGCAGTGAGTCTGATCGGTTACGCGTTAGCTCCGGCGTGGTGGGTCATGGTCGCATTGGGGAGCCTTGCCGGGTTAGGCGCGGGCGCGATCGATGCAGGACTGAACACTTTCGCAGCGACCGAGTTCAACGCGAGAATGGTGAACTGGCTTCACGCGTGTTACGGAATCGGCGCAGCGACCGGTCCGGCAATTATGACCGCTGTGCTTGCGGCGCATCATCCGTGGCAAAGCGGCTACCTGATAGTCGGCGGCTGGCAGTTGGTGCTGGCGGGTGCTTTCGGACTGACGCTCAGATCCTGGCCGAAAGCTTCCGCTACCGGGCAGTCCCATTCAGAAGCGATTGCACGAGCCTCAAACCTCAGCACGCTCAAGCTGCCGGTTGTGCGGCTGAGCATCGCGGTCTTCTTTGTCTACACCGGCATCGAAGCCGCCGCAGGCACCTGGGCATACAGTCTATTCACGGAGTCGCGTGCCGTTCCAATGATGACAGCAGGCATGTGGATAAGCGTCTATTGGGGCGCGTTGACCGCTGGCCGTTTGCTATCAGGCCTTGTCGTAGGATTTGTTCCAGTGCATCATCTGCTGCGAGTCTGCTTTGTCAGCATCGCGCTGGGGGCAACGTTGATCTGGCTGGGCGGCGCAGGCTTGCTGAGCTTCGCCGGCCTTGCTTTGATGGGCCTGGCCTCGGCGCCCGTGTTTCCGTCGATGATCTCTGCGACTCCGATGCGACTTGGAGAGGCGCACACGGCGAACGGTGTGGGCTTTCAGATTGCGGCCGCCGTTCTCGGCCAATCGCTGCTGCCGAGCCTTGTTGGCCTGCTGGCCGGCAAGCTCGGCTTAGAGGTAATTGCCCCGGCTTTGCTCGGCTCTGCTTGTTTGCTGCTTGTGCTTTTTGAGGCGTTGACGGCGGCGAGTCCGGCGGCCGGTCGAGAAGCGCCCTCGATGACGTAAAGGCGGGATGCGATTAATATGTCCGCGACCGATGAGGAGAAATGACTAAAGTACATATCAACCCAAGCACCCTCTTCCCAAGCGTTCAACACGGCTTCTCTCAGATCGTGACCGCTCAGGGCGGCAAGACGGTTTATATCTCCGGTCAAACTGCCTGGGACGCCGAGAAGCGAATCGTCGGCGGGATGAACTTGCGCGAGCAAACCCGGCAAGCGTTGCGTAACATTCGAATCGCTGGCGAGACGGCTGGGGGAACGCTGGCGGATGTCGTGTCGGTGCGAATCTACATCGTCAACTACAAGCCCGAGGATGCCGGCCCGGTTGGCGAAGTCTTCAGAGAGTTCTTCCCAGGTGATGATCCCCCGGCGAGCACGTTGATCGGGGTTTCGTCTCTGGCGGTCGAGGATTTCCTGATCGAGATCGAGGCGATAGCGGTTATTGAGTGAGAATCATCTGATGACTTTCGCAATCTGCCTGGACAATGAGGACTATGAAGCATCGTTGGAGCTTCGCAAGATCTATAAGGTCGTTCCTCCGGAAGCCAGCGATCCCAAGGGATACATCCGCATCGTCGATGAATCCGGCGAAGACTACCTCTACAGCACCAATGGCTTTGAGATAATCGAGCTGCCTCCACGAATCGAGCGCAAGCTTGTGGCTGCTCTGAGATGATGCGGCCCCAAGTGCGCAGAAAGAAGCTTGAAGCGTAGGGTTGAGCTTACTACGAGGCTGATCCGGCAATGTTCATTCGAACTCGACAGCCGCGTAGATTTCGCTCAGGGTCAGCACGCACTCGATTGACTTCAATACGATTGAAGCATTCAGGTCGCCGTAGTCCGAGCGAACCCACCTCTCGCCTTGACGAGCGAAATGCGTGGCGTGAGGCGCGTCCTGAGCCAGCATCAGATAGTCCGTCAGTGAAGGGAGCGCCTGATAGGCGGCCCGCTTTTCGTTACGGTCACGCCGTTCTGTACCTAGAGAGAGCACTTCGACAACAAGGGTTGGATTGATCAAAGTGTCAATCCCATCGACATTTTCAAACTCAGCTTCCCCGCATACCACGCTGGTATCCGGGTAGCGGTAAGGCGGCAGACTCGGCGTCCTCACTGGTATTTCGCTGTTAAAGACCTTACAGCCGCGGCCGGCCATCTGCCGTCTGAGGCCGAAGTAGATATTGCCGGTAAGCATGCCGTGCTCTTTACTGCCTCCGCTCATGGAGACGATCTCGCCGTCCCAGTACTCGTAGCGGCCGTCTCCCGTTCGTTCGAGAGCGAAGTATTCCTCGAGTGTGTAGTAGTGGCGTGGCGAGTCTTTGGGGTCTGCGGCCATTCTCTCTGCTTACTCCGAGTTGAGATGCGCCAAAAAGTATAGCACTGAAACCAAGGATATATGCGAAAGGAGATCTCGTCAGCAGAACTGTCGTTCAACGCTCAGCGTTGGGCATCGAAGAGTCCCGGTTTTGTTTGTCAGCAGTTGGTGTAGAGCAGGAATCGACTTTGGCGGCTTGGCGAGCGCGGCACAGAACTCCCGCCATTGTTTCTTCGACAATTTGAACAGCATCGGCGATTGCCTTCTCGCCCCAGTGGACCGCGACATAGTCGACTCCTTCATTGCCAAGGCAGATCATACCACGGCCGTGTTCGGCTAGTAGATGGAAAAGATGATGGCGTCCATAGGCCCGTTTGCTCAATTAGCTGATGTGTTCAGTCTGGTATAATCACGGCTTGATCCGGCAGGCCATTTGAACGAGCCGGACCCTATGGATTAACCGCCAAACCCGAGGCTAAACAATGAAGAAGGTTCTAACGTTGTCCGTCTCACTACTGCTAGCCAGTCTCTTTTGGCCCAGCCTGTCGGCTTCACACGCCGCTATTCAGGAGGGGAGATCCAAGATGCCCGAGTACGAAGGTAAGGTGAACGCTCCCGAGTTCCCCGAAGGCATGGAATGGCTCAACACCGAGCGGCCACTGTCGATACGCCAGTTGAAAGGCAAGGTCGTGCTCCTCGATTTCTGGACCTACTGCTGCATCAACTGCATGCACATCATTCCCGACCTCAAGAAACTCGAGCACAAATATCCGAACGAGCTTGTGGTCATCGGTGTGCACTCAGCCAAGTTCACCGCCGAAAAGGGCACCGAGAATATTCGTCAAGCGATCCTTCGATACGAGATCGAACACCCGGTTGTCAACGACCACGAGATGCAGATCTGGCAGGAATATACAGCCAACAGTTGGCCTACGCTGTTTCTGATCGATCCCGCGGGCAAAGTTGTCGCCTACATGAGCGGCGAAGGTGTTTACGCCCAACTCGACGGGATCATCGCGAAAGTCATCGAAACGTTCGACGCCAAAAAGCTGATCGACCGGCGCCCGCTCAACCTGAAGCTTGAACGCCAGCGCACGCCCACCTCGGTGCTGGCGTTCCCCGGAAAGGTGCTCGCCGACGAAAAGTCCAGGCAGTTGTTCATTGCAGATTCAAATCACAACCGCATAGTCGTCGTTTCGCTCGAAGACTCGGCGGTCAAAGAAGTGATCGGCCGCGGGGAGATCGGCCTGGCCGACGGCAGCTTCGAAACGGCGACGTTCAATCATCCGCAGGGCATGGCGTTGGACGGCAGCATTCTTTACGTAGCCGACACGGGGAACCACGCAATTCGCGCGGTCGATCTTGGCAAGCGTTCGGTGACAACCATCGCGGGAACCGGCGAGCAATTGCAACGCCGCATCACGTTTGGCGGCCAGGGTAAGAACACTGCTCTCAGCTCGCCCTGGGACCTTACGATTCAAAACGGCATTCTGTACATCGCGATGGCCGGCCCGCATCAGTTGTGGCAAATGAATCCGAAGACCGGAGGCATCGCACCTTACGCCGGCTCGGGCCGCGAAGCA
Source organism: Acidobacteriota bacterium (assembly GCA_038040445.1). Lineage (NCBI taxonomy): Bacteria > Pseudomonadati > Acidobacteriota > Blastocatellia > Candidatus Onstottus > Candidatus Onstottus frigus. The sequence continues at coordinate 174,673 of JBBPIG010000005.1, forward strand.
CGAATCGACGGGCCACTCGCCGAAGCTGCGCTGGCCCAGCCTTCGGGCATCACCAGCGATGGCAAGAAGCTGTACTTTGCGGATAGCGAGGTCAGTTCGATCCGTTCCGCGGATCTCGATCCAAACGGCCGGGTCGAGACCATCGTCGGCGAAGACCTGTTCGAGTTCGGCGATCGCGACGGCAAAGGCCCGGCGGTTCGATTGCAGCACCCGCTCGGAGTCGTTTACCACGAGGGCTTGTTGTACGTCGCCGACACTTACAACAACAAGATCAAGCGCATTTCTCCGGCCGAGCGCACCTCGGAGACTTTTGCCGGCACTGGTGAAGACGGAATGCGTGACGGCGATCGTGCAACGCTCAACGAGCCGGCCGGTGTCAGCGTTGCGCTGGGCAAGCTCTACGTCGCAGACACGAACAATCACCTGATCCGATTTGTTGATCTCAAGACAAAACGCGTCGAGACGCTTCAGATCAAAGGCCTGGAAAAGCTGCGGCCACGTAAGTCGAAACAGTTCGCAGGCGAGACCATCGAGCTTGCGGCGCAAACGATCGAGCCCGGCGACGCGACGCTTGCGGTTCAACTGGAACTTCCGGCCGGCTACAAGCTAAACGCCCAGGCGCCAACGGCGCTGACGATCGCGGCCGCGCAGAACAAAGTTGTGAGCCTTGCGAGCGGCGCGGAGCAGACCTTTAGCAATCCGGCGTTCCCGATCAACATTCCAATCAAGGTCAGCGAAGGCGAAGCAACTGTCCAGGCTGACTTCGTAGTGTATTACTGCGAAGCCGTAAGAGAGAGTCTTTGCTTCTTTAAAGAAGCGCGACTGAGTCTTCGCGTGAAGGTCACTAAGGGGTCGGGCAATCACAACCTGACGGCAACATATAAACTGCGCATCACGGGCTAGCACCACATCACACTCCACCGATCCTTGTCACCACTCGTTGCTCGCCTGTAACCTGTTCCCGATGCCAGCGTGCCCACGGTGCAATAAGAGACCGGCTAAGCGGTTCTGTCCCGCGCTCAGGACAAAGATCTGTGCCGTCTGCTGCGCGCGCGAGCGGATGATTGAGCTTGCTTGCCCCGAGTCTTGTCCATACCTGGTCGACGCCCGCACGACCGCGAGCAACCGGCAAAGCGCGTTGCCACCGAAAGAAACTACCGCACTGGGCGCCCCCGATCTCAGGCTTAATGAGCGCGGGATGATATCTCTCAACGCGATTGAGCGGGCGATAGTCAACGTCCAGCGCGGTATCGGGACGTCCGCCTTACGAGATCTCGACGACACTGAAATTCTTTCCGCCGTCGAAAACACCATCAAGAACCTGGAGACCGAAGAGAGCGGATTGATCTACGAACATCGTGCGGCCCCGAGAATTGATCAACTGAGCCGTCGAATCCGCGAGGGTCTCGACGATATCGGCAGGGATCTGCCGGCAGACGCGCGCCCGCGGCGGAGCGAGATACTCAAGGCGCTGACCTTTACGCGCGAGGCGGTGAAAGTCCACACCCTGCGCGCCGCCGGGGACCCCGAGGCTTCGCGTGCTTTTATCCGCTATGTCACGCTGTTCTATCCCTGGCCGGAAGAGGCAACCGCGCCGCTTATCATCTGACGACTTTTAGATGAGTCGTCGCGCCGGCTTAGTCCCCGTCATTGTCGCGAGCAGCTCCTCGGAGCCAAACAATGACAGGCTCAATTCGATGCAGGAGAAACAAGGATCATCTTTGTACCATCGCTCACTGGCGTGGCTATCGCGGCGGGTCGCGAGCCCGAATCCTCGGCCGCGCCGCAAGCGGATAATCATCGCCGGCGCGGTCATCTTTTTAGCCGCGTTTGGTGTCAGACTCATTCACTGGCAGGACTATCAACTCAGGATCGGCGCGGACCAGGGGAGCCTCGTTAGCCGCTATAAGCAGCAAGCGCAACGGATGCTCGACGGGGACGGTATCCTGTATCCAACCGGTTATAAGCAGCACAGCAGCATCCAGTTGCTTGTGCACCCGCCGGGTTATTCGATCTTCATCGCCATGCTCTTCGGCTTGTTCGGCCAATCAGACGACAATCTCGTGCGCGCGCAGATCATCTGCGATTCATTGGCGGCGGTTCTGGTCTTTTTGATTTCCGCGCAAGTCATGGCGCTCGCGGCATCCGTGATCGCCGGCTTGCTTGTCGCTTTCTCGCCTCATCTCGCTCATCATTCGCTTATGCTTCTGCCCGAGTCGCTCGCAGTGCTGCCGATACTAATAGCAGTCCTCCTGTTAATCCGAGCGGGAAAACAACCTCGACTCGTGCCGATCCTCACAGCGGGCGCGATGATAGGCGTGTCGTGTTGGTTGAGATCGAACACTCTGCTGTTGGCGCCGTTTCTCGCGCTTGCGATTCTGCTGCTGCTCGAACGCAGCCGGCGAATGAAATACGCGATGGCGTTCGTGTTTGCGACGATAGTAGTCATCTCGCCGATTACTATTCGCAACTGGGTTGTGTTCGGTCACTTCATTCCGCTCTCACTCGGATCGGGCGTGACGATGATTGAAGGCATCGCCGATTACGACAAAGAGAATCGGTTTGGGATGCCTGTAACCGATGGCGAAGCGAAACGGAAGGACGTCGAATGGCACAACCGGCCCGACTACGCGGTGGGATTGTGGCGGCCTGATGGAATCGAGCGAGACCGCTACCGCTTCGCGCGCGGGCTCGATGTGATACGCAAGGACCCGGTGTGGTTTGCGGGAGTGATGATTCGCCGCGCGGCGGCGATGTTGAGATACAACGATTCGCTCTCACTCGGCTGGCCCGCAGATACTGCGATCGCGCCCATTGTCTCAGCCGAGCCTTCGTTCGGTCATCAGCTTGTGATCGGCGGCGAACCAGTGTGGTCAAGCTCTGCTCCGGAGTTGCTCGCCAAGGGCCGAGTCTTGTCGCCGCGGACCGAGTGCGCGCTTGCCGAAGATCGAGAGACGCTCACGGTGGCGGGCAACGACTCCGGCTTTGACGATCAGTTCTCTTCCGCGCCGATTGCCGTCCAGAAGAACACCGATTACGTGCTGAAGATTCCGCTAAAGTTGATGCAGGGGCGCATGGCGGCAAAAGTTACCAGCGCGGACCGGCGCATCGCTCTCGCTTCGCTCATCCTGCTACCGCCAGAAGCGGAGCCTCGAAGCAAAACAAAAGTAGAGGCCAAGGATGTGGACGGCGATAACGATAGTGAGTCGGCGATGGAAGAACGCTCCTCGCCGGCCATCGCCGACAATCAACGCCTATTGATGCCTTTTGCGACCGGAAGCCGCAGCGAAGTACTGTTGGTCTTAAGCAACAATGGGCCGTCCTCGGCGAGGCCCACGTGCGCGCTGGGTGCAGCGGAGCTTCTTGAGCTCGGGCAGACGCCGCACCGGTGGTCACGCTTTGTTCGGCCGGCGGTTCGCCTCATCGAGAGAAGTGTGTATAGGACTTCTCGCATGCTTCCGCTCATCGGGATCGGAATCATCTTGCTGGCGGCGGCTCGGCGGTGGCGGGTGCTCCTTGTCTTACTGGTTGTCCCGGCCTATTACTTGTCGGTGCAGTCCGCGTTGCACACGGAGTATCGATACATCCTGGCGATCCACTATTTTCTTTCGGTGATGGCTGCGGTGACGCTCAGTTGCTTTGGCGCGGCGATCGCCGGAGCAGTAGGATTGACAGCGAGGAGCTTCATCGTTAGGAATGCTCCCTAAGATTCGGCCCATGCGCTTGCACCAACGAAAATGCAGACTACCCGCTTGATCAACCGGCGGTCCTCCGCGGCAGGGTGAGAGTTGCCAGGTATATGGCGAACAGCGCGGAGGCAGTCGCAGCTTTCACTCTTGCTCCCGAATCCCCGCATCCGTAAGCGCTTTTTTGAGGTCCGAGGCGGCACTCTCTATCATGCTGGCGGCTTCTTGGGCGCAGGAGGCGGCTGACGAGATCAGTATGCGAAAGTGCACGCCGCGCCCAAAGCGGCTCGCGCGCGATTTTATGTAGACCTCGGGGTGCAGAGAAGCGACCTGGCGCAGCGCCGGAGCCAGCTCGGACTCGTCGCCGCACTCGACGGTTATCTCGCGCTCTCGATAACTGCCTTGGCCGAAGACCTCGGCGAGCAGACTTTGAAGCGGGCCTTCGACTATCGCCTTCAACTCAGCAGGCACGCCGGGCAGCGAGACGATTCGAGTTTCGTTGATCTCTACCACAACGGCCGGCGCGGCCCCCATCGGGTTCTCGATCGGGCGCCCGTCTTCAGGGAGTCTTGCCATCTTCAATCGTGCTTCGCTCATTTCGCCGCTCGATACGTAGCCTCGAGATGCGAGTTCCCGGTAGCGACGCTGGACGAACTCTTGCGCGACGGCGTTGATTTCGAGCTTGCGGCAGGTTGCCTTTGCGATGCCCGCCAGGGTCAGATCATCATCGGTTGGCCCGAGCCCTCCGCAGGTGAAGATCAATTCGGCGCCGCGCTCCAGCGAAGCTCTGATGGCGTCGCTTATCGCGTCAATCTCATCACGGACTATCGCGATATGCCGAACTCGGCCGGCCATTCCTCGAACAACACGGCAAAGGTAGTTTGAATTCGTGTCCTCGACCAGCCCGAGCAAAATCTCATTGCCGATGGTCACTATCTCGACGGTTATCACTGGCGGATTATACAGGAATCATTATGACGTGGCGCAGTTTTCAGTCTGCGTCGGGTGCGCGTCTAATTTTCGCGCCAGGATGCGGTTTGTTGTAGGCTGTCGGGCTGCCGCGCTGATTTAGAAGGTCAATCTCACCGCAAGCTGAATGTTTCTCGACCCGCCCCCTCCAAGAAAGGGATTGCCAATCCCTACATCCGGTGTCACCGTAATGGGCAAGAAACCGATGCCTCGTCCAGTCACCGCATCGATTCCGTTGAAGCTGGCGTCAACCGAAAATCCCGGCAGTAGAGGCGATGAGAAGTTCGGGTGATTCAGAACGTTGAACACCTCGGCTCTGAACTGGAGCTTTACCTGCTCGCCCAGCGGCGTCGTCTTAAACAGCGATAGATCGAGGTTCGCGTAGCCGGGGCCCAAAAGCGAATTGCGGCCAAGGCTGCCGAAGTGCTGAGTGCCCGGGATGCACGAGGCCGCACTGCCATCGCCGGAGGGGTCGAGCCTGCACGGCGCCTTGAACGCAGACAGGTTCAGGAAGTTGTCCGGCCCGTGTGTCCCGGCGAACGGATCGCCTACGATGTCGGGACGAGGAAAGAACTCGCCCGTGCCGTTGTAGTCGTCAAACAGGTTCACGTGGAACGGGCTGCCACTCCTGAGCGTAACAATTCCGTTGAGTTGCCATCCATCGCCCAACCGCGGGAAGCTCTTGAAAAAAGTCGGGATGTCATATGAAAAGGCCAACACAAGCCGGTGGCGCACGTCGAAGTTCGAGCTGGCGCGCTCCTGATCGGGCCGATGACTGTTGTCGGGCTGTGTAGCGTTTGCGACGTAGTCCTGGCCATCCGACGCGTTGTCGATCGAGTGCGACCAGGTGTAGTTGATCATCGAAGTGAACCCGTGACGCTCGCGCACGGAAAGGCTTGTCTGCAGCGCGTTGTAGTGCGAGTTCGCCGTCGTCTCGAGGTTGTTCACGTAGAAAAACGTTCCTCCCGACGGAGCGAACGGCCCGTTGTCGAAGGGTCGCGCGGTCGATACGCCGGGATTGACTGGTTGATTGATATCCCGATACCGGAAGAGCTTCGTTCCGTGCGAGCCGACGTAGCCGGCTTGAAACACCACGTTCTTGAACAGCTCCTGCTGGAAGTTCAGATTGAAGTTCTGAACGTACGGAGTGCGCAGATGGCGATCAACCGCGAAGACGTCCGAATCGAGGAAGTCCGTGAATATCGGCACGCCCGGCTTGATCTGAGGGATCGTCGAGAAGGAAAACAGAATCGGCGCGGGCCCGACGGGATTGTAAGCCGGACCTGGGTTGAAGGTGTTGAACGGAAGCTGGCCCACGAAGAAGTCCTGCGAGAACGCGTCGTAGAACATGCCCCACCCGGCGCGCACAACGGTCTTTCCCTTTCCATTCACGTCCCAGGCAAGCCCGATGCGCGGCGAGAAGTTGTTGAGGTCCCTCTCGTACAAACGATCGAGACCGCCGCTGCCGACCAGCACCAAGCCGCGCGCCGGATCGAAGTTGCTCAGCAGCCCGTTCTTCTCGGCAATCACGCCGAAGTAGTCGTAGCGCAGTCCGAGGTTGACCGTCAGATTGCGGCTCCAACGGAACCTGTCTTGAATGTACCCCGCGTGCGAATTCTGAAATGTGTTGCGCCGCGAATCTCCTATCGCCGCGCGTCCTCCGCTCAACGTCCCGCTCAGAAAATCTTCGAGCGATGCAAAGTCCAAACGCCCGCGATAGCCGGCGTCGAAGAAAGCGTTGACGAAGGTGCGGCGAAACTCGTAGCCGAACTTGATCTCGTGCCGGTCGAGCTTCCACGAGAAGCTGTCGATGAAGTGCCAGTTGGTATCCACTCGAGCTCGAGGAACCGAAAGTGTCGCTCCGAGCGAAGCGATTGACGAACCGAAGTCCGGGTCATTTCTGATTCGGATGAACGGAAGCCCGAAGTCTTGCGCTCCTTGAACGCCGGTGTTCAATCCAATCGAGCGAGGGTCGAAGTCGCTGTCCTGTGGAAAGAAGCCTTCGTCGAAGCGGTTGTAGCCGAACCGCGCTTCGTTGACCTTCGTCGTCGAAACCACTTTCACATACGAGATGGAGACAAGATGCACCGATGTCGGCGTGACAGTGTTGAAGCCCGGCAGCACGTTCCCCCCAAGGATCGCCAGCGGGAATGACTGATCGCTGGTGCCGTAGTAATAACGGCCGGTCACCTGGTTCCGCTCGTTGAACGAATGATCCAACTTGTAGATGAAGCTGTCGACATCGTTGCTCGCAGGCGTAGTCACAAACAGGTTAGGGCTCGGATCGAACAAGGCGACCGGGCGGTTGGGCGCCGGCCACGGATTTCGCGCAAGCAGCTTCGCGATGACAGAATTCTGGGGACCCCCAAGCGCGGCGATCTCGCGCGGATCGGGCACGCGAGCCACCGAGTTCAAGCCTACGCGCTCACGCTGGCCCTCCCAGCTCGCAAACCAGAACGTCTTGTTCTTGACAATCGGTCCGCCAAGCGCGAGTCCATATTGATTGTTCCGAAACGCGGTCTGCGGGTCGGGCTTGGGGTTGAAGAAGTTTCGCGCGTCGAGCCAATTGTTGCGGAAGAACTCGAACAGCGAGCCGTGAAGGTTGTTGGTTCCCGACTTGGTCACGATGTTGACGATCGCGCCGGAGTTGCGGCCGTACTCGGCTTCGAAATTAGACAGTATAGCCGCTTCGGCGATCGCCTCGACTGGAAGAATGGTTGCGGGTGTTCCGAACACTCCCGCTTCGTTGATCGCCGGCAGGTTCCGATAGCCGTCGTTCATGTCGGTGCCGTCGAGCAAGTAGTTGTTCGAACGCCCGCGATTCCCGTTGGCGCTGAACAAGCCGAACGAGCCGGGCGAGTCGGTCGCACCCGAAGGATCTCCGGTCGCACCCGGAACCAGCACCAGGAACTTCGTATAGTCGCGCCCGTTGATAGGAAGGTCCGCAACCTCACGCCCCGCAATGGTTCCGCCAAGCGTGTTGTTGGTGGATTCAACCTGGACAGCGTTCGCCTGAATATCGACGCTCTCAGAGCCGCCGGTAACCTGCAGGGTGACGTCAGCGCGGCGCTCACCGGCAACCTCAACTTTTGCTTCAGTCACCCTGGCGATCCTGAAGTTGGTCTTGGTTACCGTCACCTCATAGATCCCGATGGGCAGTTCCGGTATCGCATAGTTGCCGGCGGAGTCAGTGACCGTCGCTCGCTCGAGCCCGGTAGCGACATTTCTTGCAGTGACCGCGGCCTCAGGTATGGCTGCGCCATTCACATCTGTCACCGTCCCGAGGATCGTGCCCCGAAATGTTTGTGTTCGCAACGTAGCACCGAAAGCCTTCGGTGGACTAGAGAGGCAAACCAGCGCGCACATCAACACTAACGTTGAGATGCGTTGTGCTAAGCGCGTGCACTGAACTGCGCGACCGGAGACTTGACGAAGCGTTCGTGGAACTGATCGAGACATCGGTAGTTGCCCTCCTTGATCTCTTACCTGAGCACGGTTCGATTAGGCAGACTTCGGCGCGACGTTGCGCACAGCGATAGAAGGTATCGTTTTTTTTGTTTGTGATTCACCGATCCCTGTTCGTTCGGAGGTATTCTAGAGGGGCAAAGGGCAAAGGGCAAAGGGGCAAGGGCAAAGCGCGAAGAGCGAAAAGGGTGAAGAGCATTCATCGGTAGCGTCAAGCATCACGCTCTTTGCTCTTTGCCCTTTGCTCTTTGCCCTTTGCCCTTCGCCCGTCGCCCTTTGCTCTTAGCCCTTGGCGCTGATCACCTCGGCGAAAAGATCGAGGCTAATGTTTCGCCCGCTTACTATCGCCCCAACGCTCTGTCTTTGGAGGCGGGTGTCGCCAACCGCGGCGACGCTCACCGCAGCCGAGCCTTCGATCATTACGTGGTCCTCGCGCGCGAGCTGCGCGATCGCGTTTCGTATCGACTCTTCGCTCACCAGAATAATTCCATCGACTAAACGCTGAATGATGGGAAACGTGATCGAGTCAGGCTCGATGTTACCTGCGCATCCGTCGGCGATGGTTTCCTGTTCTTCAATTTCTACGATGCGGCCGGCTCGAAGTGCCGCGGTCATCGTTGGCGAGTTGAGCGGCTCGGCGCCGTAGACTTTGATGCGCGGGTTGATCGCCTTCACCGCCACCGCCACTCCCGCGAGCAGTCCGCCACCGCCCACGGGAACAATGATCGCTTCTAATCCGGGTGCGTCTTCGAGCATCTCGAGGCCGATCGTTCCCTGCCCGGCGATCACCTGCGGATCGTTATAAGGCGAAACAAATGTCGCTCCGGTTTCGCATTCCATCTCGCGCGCCGCGCGTTCGGCGTCATCGTAACCCGCGCCGCGTTCTATGAGCGTGACCGGGTAGCGGCGTATCGCTTCGACCTTGGCTCGCGAAGCCGATTCGGGAACGACTATCGTTGCCGCAAAGCCCAGCACTTCGCAGCAATGCGCAACGGCAAGCCCGTGATTGCCGGCGGAAACCGTCAGCACCCCGCGCGCGCGTTCGTCCGCGGTTAGAGCAGAAAGCTTCGCCATCGCTCCACGAATCTTGAATGACCCGGTCAACTGGAAGCATTCGAGCTTCAGAAAAACGTCCCGGCCATGCTCGACGGAGAGCCGGCGCGAGCGCTCGAGCGGAGTCCGCCGCGCCATCGAAGCGATTCGCTCACTCGCGCGCCTGACGTCATCGATTGTCGCTTCTTGATAATCCCTAGTAGACATCAAGATCTCGTCCCGACACGACCCTTCCAGAGTAACCCCGGCGAACCTCTTTCAACAGATCGTCTTCGCTCGTGCCCCAGAACAGTTGATGATAGAGAACGACCAAGCCGGGTTTGGCTTTGCTTGCTATCTCCGCCACTTCGCGCGAAGACGTGTGATAGCGCGAATGATACTTTTGCCACTCAAGCGGTCGTGTTGCAAAACCGGCTTCAGAGTAGACTTCGTGAATCAGCACGTCGCAGCCGTTGCAGTTCTCGATTACCGACGGACTTGGTCCGCAGTCACCCGAGATCACTATCGTGCGGCCGGGTGTTTCAAATCGAAACCCGTAAGCCTCGCGCCAGGAACCGTGATTAACTGCAAAGGCTTTGACCGTCACGTTCGCATCTTTGTACACGATGCCCGCCTTGACATCGTGCGTGATGACTTTGTATCCGGTCTTGTTGGAAGGCTCACCGCCGTTGAGCCGGATGCCGATATCCTCGCGGTAGGCCTTCAGTACGTGCTCGGTCATCGGCTTGATGCCCTTTGGCCCGAACACCTGAAGGGGTTCCGTTCTCCCCAAGACCCACGGCGTAAGGATGAGATCCGAATAGCCGGCGGTGTGGTCCGAGTGCAGATGAGTCACGAACGCCCGATTGAGATTCTTGACCGCAAGCCCGGTGATGCCTTTTTGAAAAGCCGCCGCCGCGCGTCTGACCACCCCAGGGCCGAAGTCGACCAGATAAGGAGTGTCATTGATCACAACGGCGACCGACGGTCCCGAACGGTCCGGGTCTGCGTTTGGAGTTCCAGTGCCGAGTAGAACGATCTGTGTAGCGCTCTGAGCAGGACTTCGCGATTCAACCGCCGAGCGGCAAAACGAAGAGCTGCCAGCTAACGAAGCCGAGAGCGCCATCGCCAAAACACTCAACATCATGGGTCGAATAGTTTGTCTCACGGCTTATCCTCTGCCGCTCCTCATGGCGCCTTTTCCAGAACGGCGGCAAAAAAACCATCGGTACCCTGGCGGTGTGGATACGTCCTGACGAAGCCGTCGCGGGTAGTAACATCGGCGTGGGTATTGGGCTCAACGACCCGGAACCGCGGGTTGCTATCCAAAAAGCGGATTACCACTTCTTCATTCTCTTCGCGTTCAAGCGAGCAAGTGGAATACACCAGTTTGCCGGCGCTTGCAACCGAAGACTCTGCGCGCTCCAGCATGCTGAGCTGAAGCTTCGCCAGCCGCGTGATGTCATCAGGCGAAAGCCTCCATTTTATTTCGGGGTTACCCCTCAGTGTGCCAGTTCCCGAGCAAGGCGCATCGACTAATACGCGATCGAATTGCTGAGCGCCGTCGCCGAAGGGGAGAGCTTGCGTCGCGTCCAGCGCAAGCGCATCCACCGAATCGATGCCGAACCGCCGGCAAGTAGCGCGAAGCGCGTTCAAGCGGTGGGGATGACGATCGCACGCGATGATCCATGCTTTGTCTCCTGCCAGCGCGGCTATGTGCGAAGACTTCGAGCCGGGCGCGGCGCATAGATCGAGAACACGATTACCAGCCTTCGGCTCGAGAAGGATCGAAACCAACTGCGAAGCCGGATCCTGAACGTAGATCTGTCCTCGCTGCGCCGCGCGGGCAATGACCGATGCGGGACCGCCTTCGACCACGAACGCCCCCGGCACAAGTTCGGACGCTCGGGTCATGACCCCTTCAGCTTTGAGATTGGTGAGCGTGTCGTCGACAGTTGCGCGAAGGGTGTTCACGCGAAACGCTGTCGCGGCCGGCGCGTTGTTGGCAAGCGCGAGCTGTCGGGTTTCGTCGTCACCTAACGCCGCTTGCCAACGCTCGAGGATCCACCGCGGATGCGATAGCTCGACTGACGTTCGTTCCAGAGGATCGGCTATTCCGTGGCCGGCTTGTTCGCCGAGATTGTTTGCCGCCTTTCGCAGCACTGCGTTCACCAGACCGCCGGCGCTTGCGGCGCGCGCTCGCTTGACCAGGTTCACCGATTCATTCACGGCAGCCGAGTGTGGAATTCGAGTGAGATAGCGAAGTTGATAAAGACCCATGCGCAATGCGATCAGCACGGGCAAGTCGAAACGGTCAATCGCGCGCCCGGAATAGCGTTCGATAAAAAAGTCGAGCGACCGGCGCCAGCGGAGCACTCCCAGAACTATTTCCTGTGCCAGCGTCCGGTCCTCGCGCGACATTTCTGATTTGGCCGGCGCTGCAACGAGCACCGACGCATAAGCGCGGTCCGTCTCGACGCGGCTTAGTATGTCATATGCTCGGCGGCGGGCCGGGCTTACTGAGTGGCTGCTCTGTTTCGGATTCATCAATGCGTGGCGGTGCTGAAACCGCCCTGCAACCCTACGATGCACGCGACCCCGAACCTGGGAGGCATCCCTGCCTGCGTGGCGTTGCGCGAGAAAGAGGCAGGCAGGGGATGCCTGCGCTCCCAAGGTCAAGCAGGGGGTATGAACTCCGGGTCGCACTGCCGGCGGCGTTCGGACGCGAGGAAATCGTAGTACCCGCAGCGCAAGCTATCGGGATACCCTCGGCAAACGGCCGGGCGTACTTCATAGATTGAGCACTGCCGTGTTTCCGTGTTTAGAAACTCACAGACTCTTTTAAAGATGTGGTCCTTTTTATGGCGAAGTATAGGGCCGAGCGGTGACGCCTTTGTGTGACGCTTTTCCGCTTGCTTGTAAGAGACGCCCAAATGACGCGCGATTCGAAGAAGGTCGCGCTTATTCACTTCCACTCGGTCATAGCTGCAGCAATACGCCGGACACTTCGAGCAATTGAACAGCACACGCAGCGAACGAGAGTTCTTCTTTGTGTTCCCATTACCTATGGCGCTCATCCAGAATTCCTTTGATTGAAAGGAGAGACAAAAGCGAGATTGCATTCTATCACGCGACTCGCCGGCTGCAACTCACTGCATTTCCGCGTAGCATTTTCGCACTGGCCGCATAGCGGCTACATGTGGATAGGCATGGTCATCGCCAGGCAACCCGATTTCGAGAGTGCAGCCGGGACTCGGGTAGCCGTCACGGCATGCTGAGGGCCGTTGCTATCGATCTGAGGAGGCTATGCGGCTAGCGCAACCGGCCCACCTGATTGCAGGAGAATCTGACACGCAGCCCACTGCATTGGGTCGCGGGATTAAAACTAAGCCGAACGTACCTGCTCCGTCAGCTACGCAGTCACAGCGTGTGCCGGAAACAATTCTTGAGAAGAGAGTGGACGGGCAGCACAGAAGCCATTCGCGGGTGGCTTCACAGTACAGCCTGGTTTGGTTTCGAGCTATTGAGTGGGCGACAGCGTTTGGTTACTCGGTCCAATCTTCCTCTTCCTCTTCCACTGCCACGTCCAGTTCGATTGGGTCGAGGCCAACCACCTCCAATTGAGTGCCGCAGTCGGAGCATTCGACGGTGTCACCTTTGTCGGTGTCTTCGTCAACCTGAACTTCCGCATCGCATTCGGGACAGGTCCCTCTTGGCATCTTCTCAATCCTCCGTGATCTTTTCTGCTGCGTCGTTATTGCTACTGCGCGACTCAACGAAAAATATCTAAACCGAAATGAGGAGGATTTGCAAGAAGCAACATCGCGAACCCGAGAGAGTAAGTCGGTAACGTGTTTGTTTCAGGCGCCGCCTGAGATCACACCCGAAGATGAAGACGCGGGTGCAACATCGGCGCCACCTGGCGCGAGCGAGCGGCTGCCGATCTGAGCCGCTCCGCAAGTCAGGCAGGCTACCGCGCAGAGTAAATGAGTGTTGGGCGGCGTCAATGACGGCTTGCCCGCGCGATCTCATTGCCGACGCGCCATCTTCTGGGTGGCGAACTCAAGCCGCTGGCGCGCGAGTCTGGCTTCTTCGCCCTGTGGAAACCGCCTGACGATGTCGCGGTACGCTCCCCCGTCGTACACGTACTCGGCGATAAATTCGTTGAAGTCGAACACGACGCGAAGTTTGCTATATCGGTCCAGGCCCGCATCGTTCAGATAGTATTCACTCAACCTGGCACTCCCAGTTCCGCCGCGGACTTCCGCGAGCCGCTTCCGCGCACGCTGGCTCAGCGTCTCCGCAGCACGTTCCGCTTCCTCACCTAACAACAGGAGCGCGCGCGGAACCAGTTGCGATTGACTAAAGCGCTCGATGAGAATCCGGCACAGCAATATCCGATCGAGCCCATCGCTGGCGTTTTCTATCAGCCTCATCATGCGTTGGTCTTCGCCGCCTCGGCCCTGCACAGCAAGGGCGGCTGGGTGAAGCCATCCGCGCGTGCGCCTCGTTACGGCTACGCGGCAAAACCTCGGCTGACCGGTTTTGGGGTTGCTAGCGCCCACGATGAACACTGTGCGTCCGAGACGAAGGCGACGCACCACCTCCGACCGCAAGTCAGGTTCTCGTCGAAGTGCTGACAAGCGGTCATCTACAACGAAGGCCTTCAGATAAGTCCCGCGTCCTCCCTGCCAGGTCGAGCTCTTGCTGTCTGTCTCCGGGGCTCGCGTCGTTAGTTGTTGCGCGGCTAGGTTGGAAACGGACGTCAGCAGCAGAAGTGCCCCCGCCGCCGCTCTCGTGACTTGAGTCAGCCGTCTCATTGGCTTTTCCTCCTCCATAACATGGTTCTCGATACTTGGTATGACGAAACCGGCATAGAACATAATTCTACCAGCTTGAAATATATTCAGAAGCGCGCTATTTGTCGACCGGTCGCGAGGGTTGAATGCGAACGCAAAAAATCGGCTCAAAGGGATTGGGGGAAAGTTAGTCACTCGGGTTATTGAGTAGGAGATGAACCAAAGGCTTCAATAAAACGCTCGGGGGACCCACGTGTAGCATACATCGCCGCGAGCGACACTCGACAGCAGGACACCTTGACTGGCTCGAATGAAGCAATGTATTTTGAAAGCCTGCCCGGCTCACCAAAAGAAGCCAGCGTAGCTCAGTTGGTAGAGCATCGGTTTCGTAAACCGGAGGTCAAGGGTTCGAGTCCCTTCGCTGGCTCCATATTTGACTAGTTTTCAGGTCCCATTCACCTTTTCATTCACCTTTTCGAGGCCCGCCGCGCTTCCGTCGCTCCATAAATCTAATTCCAAGGTTTCTCACCAACAACCAAGAATCCAAGAAGTGAGGCAAATCCTCCGATCCTCACCGTCTTTAGTACAGTGGGTGAATTAGCAGGATCGCGGAAATATTTCAGCGCCCCATCACCTTCGATTCAACTGGCAAATGCTTGGTCGGCTCGCGTACTGCGATGTCCACGTTCTCTGTTCTTATCTGTTCTTAGTTCATCGCTCGGGATGTGTGAACGAGGAGGCCAGCTCTGCACCTGGTCTCCAATGTGACCGGGCGACGAAACGACTAGCATAGGAAAAACATGGCGGGAGCGCTCAACGGAATCATAGGACACTCAGCGGTGATGCAAGATCTTACGGCTCTTGTTCTCAAAGTCGCGCCCCATGATTGCAGCGTTCTAGTCCATGGAGAATCAGGTACCGGCAAGGAACTCATAGCTCGCTCCATTCAAGAGAATTCCAAGCGCGCGAAAGGACCTTTCGTGCCACTCAATTGCGGAGCAATGCCAGACGCTCTCACCGAATCCATTCTTTTCGGTCACGAGAAAGGTTCCTTCACCGGCGCCTCCTCCGACAAGCGCGGGCTTTTCGAGGCAGCCAACGGCGGCTCAATCTTCCTGGACGAAATAGGCGAAATGCCTCTGCCTGCGCAAGTCAAACTCCTCAGAGCACTACAGGAGAAAGAGATTGTGCGCGTAGGTTCGACGCGGCACATCAAGGTCGATGTCCGCGTGATAGCAGCAACCAACCGGGATTTGAAGAGCATGATAGCGGAGGGTCGATTCCGGCAGGACCTCTATTACCGCATTTCAACCTTCGAGATTCAAGTCGCTCCACTCAGAGAGAGACGGGCAGACATACCGTCATTGGCCAATCATTTTCTCGACAAGCTTTCGAGCCTAGCTTGCCATCCGCTACCCCTGACCATCGAGGAAGATGCGTTCAACGCACTGGCAAGTTATGACTGGCATGGCAACGTACGGGAGCTCGAGAACGTAATGAGTCGCTTGCTCGTCGTCGTTGGTACATCGACCATAACACGCGCTGATGTCGAAAACGTGCTCGGCATACATCCAGATCCGGCAAGCATCATCGCTCAGACCCACTCGAATGCGCGTGCCGAAGCGAGACGAGTGCTGCGCCCTAGCACAGCGGAGCTCTGCGAAGATGAGACGATCACGGCCTACATGAGGCGGGTTAAGCTCGACGTACTTACAGCGGCGATTACTCAATATCCGAATAGAACCGCTGCGGCGCAGAGGCTCGGCTTGACCAAAGAAGCACTAAAGAGACAGTTGCGGTATTTGCGTAACGCTACAGCGCGCTCGACAACTATATCAACGAATAATCAGGAGAAGGTATGAGCAGACGAACAAATAGTCTACCGGAGAGCAACTATCCGCTGGTCAGTGTCCAGCGGTTCCAGTCACTGAAATGCGACGTGAACACGCGGCAGCTCGACGAACTTGCCAAGTACATTAGCTACGTTGAGGCGGCTAGCGGAGACAAACCCACTGAGGGGGAAGTTGTAGGCGCGGCACTCACCGAGCTGTTCAAGCTCGACCGCGGCTTTCAGAAGTGGAAAGACCGGTCCCAGAAACCTGATGCAAGCTCACAGAAGGCAGGGGAACTCACAGCACCGAGCAAAGCGTGACTAGTGAAATCGACGGACGCTCTCTGCGGCGCGCCCATGCTCCTCAGGGTTGATTAGGGTCCCATAGGAAGAATGATGCGCACTCTATTACCCAGTAACTCCCTATTTCGCTGCTACGCTCCGCGACACTGCCAGGACAATGGAAGCTTGGCAAATTCACCGTCGTGGACCCGATTCGCAGTCTTTCAGTAGCCGTCAAGTATCGACGTTCGTTAGCGATTGGAATGGAGGGAGATGCAGATGGCGAGGCCGAAACTACCAATAGCGCAACGCAAAGGCATGGTGATGACCGTGCGGATGAGACTGGATCTAAACGAAGGGTTGGCAGCGGTCGCTGTACTGCGCGGAACAACAAAGAGCGGACTTGTAAGTCAGTACGCGGCTGAACAGATCAGGCTTGAGCAGGAGCGTGATCGACCTCGCTTCGACGCAGCCGTCCAAGATATTCGGTTTCAAAGAGAGACGAAGCGGCGAAAGGAATCTGCTCAATCACAATTCGAACACCTCTCAGATTTGCCCGATTGCCTGAAAGCCATCACTGAAGATCGTCCATTGGCCAGGCCTTGGTGCCTTGAATCGCGCCCCCATGATCGCTTAATCGAGCCTCTCTATGACAGTGGGAAGAGGGTCATTCAGGCTACTCGTCGAAGCCTATCTCTCCTCGCACGAGGACAGCGAACCGCTTGTGGCGAGTCATTAGCTAGCTCCTTCGGCATCAATCCGGCTCCAGAAGACCGCCAATAACCTCACTCAATAGGACACGGAAATATTGTGAATAGACTACGGAAAGCAACCGACCAATTCAGAGCTTAAGGCGGGATACGTCTTCGCGCTATCGCGCTAAGACAGGGAACGATTGGCTAAGTTAAGAGTATGGGCAAGCGGCAAAAACAATACCCAAAAGGCGCCCTGGTGAGACTGACAAACGACGAACATATGCGGCTAACAGCGCTCGCAAAGAAGGCAGGGTTGTCGTTCTCGAGATTCCTGGTCGAGTCGGGACTCACCGGACAAGCGCCAACTAACGAGGACAGAATACAGCGCGAGCGGGCCATTTTGCAGCTTGCCAGGGTTGGCAATAACCTCAATCAAATTGCCAGACAATTGAACGCTCAACGGGGAGCACTCAGCTCCAGGGACATCGCTAAGACCCTAGGAGAAGTCCAAACCGCGCTAGAAAGGATCGAAGTACTGTGGCAGGGGGTAGGCGGTGAGCAGCGCCAGAGCCCACTCTGAGAATCGAAATGACAACGGCAAGCTCAATAGCAAAGGTGAGTGTAGGTAAGAGTGGCTGCGGTGCCGCGCATGCTTCCTACATAACACGAATGTCCGCACTCGATCCCGAGGGACGAGATCGGGCAAGAAGTAACACAGAAGAGCGCTTCGAACAAAGGTCATTGCTGACTCATGACCAGACCGAGAAGACCGAGCCCAGGGTCACCGAAACACTAAGAGACAATTTGGATCATCGATCTTTGGACGCAGAGAAGGAGCATGCGGGCGGTGACCAACGCGATGCTGATCCCGTTTGGACCCGGAACGCGCCCGACTTTTTGACCGGCGACACCAACGGAAGAACTCCCGGGTTGGGCCAATCGAACGCCTCTGAAAAGCTCTGCCTGAAGGAGAAGACCGAGAACCTCAGGCTCTATTTCGGATCACTGGAAGACTACGAAAGGAGGAAAGGAGGACGAACGCATTACCGGATAATCCTCTCGTTTGATGTCCCGGCGACCAATCAACAGATCAGAGATCTGACGAATAACTTCCTGGAGCAGGCCTTTCCAAAGGCGATTGGGTTCGGCGCTATCCATCGGGATACCGACCATCCTCACGTACATCTCTACTTGAATTCGCGGCAGACCGATGGCCGGCGAATTCAGCTCAAGAACAACGAGTTCAAAACCATCGACGAGAAGTGGTCTAAGATTTACACCAATTTCGCCGGCGACAAGAGTGCCCACGTCGAATACTTGAGGAAGAAAGAGGAGACCAAACAGTGGAAGATCACGGCGGCTGAAGCCTTTCGAAAAGGCAAACCGATCCCGCCCAAACCCGAAAGAGACAACGACCGGAGGGAGCGATTAGCTGAGCAAAGACTATCCGCGCAGAGATCAGAAGCCAGAGACCAGGGCAAGCGACTCGAGTCTCGGCCGCCCGCCGAGCCGGTAATCAGAGCCGGGTCCGAGAAGGAAACCGGACGCCTATTGGCTAAGGTGGCCATTGCACAAGAGCACCTCGCGCACCTAATTCGTACCGGAGCGACCCAAGGTCAGATCAGATCGATCGCGACCATTGCCTATGACCTGAAGGCTACCGTTGACAAGACCATAGCCGCGCGAAAACAGGCCGGAAAAGAACGGCTGCCCGCAGTCGTCTACACCACCGAGGAGTGCAAACAGCTTAAGGACTACAGAGCTTCTCACAATATACCGGTGAAGAAGGAGCATGCAGCGGCTCGCATTCAGGCCGCCCGGGTGCTTTCTGGAGCAGAATTGAGCGACGCCGAGGGTAAGGCCGAAGCATTCCGGGCCACGAGGCATTTCTGGAAGTTTGAAGTCGAAGGATGGGACCGAAAGCTATCGCTGAAAGAGGTGGAGCAAGAAATAAAGAGCAAAACCGAAGAGAAGTTTAAGCCTTACAACTTCCTCCGGCCAAGCAAGAGAGAGTCGATACAAGGGCAGATAGACTACCTTGCGGACGTTAAGAGAGACCTGCAGAGGCAGCTCTTGGCCAATGACGCCGCCGTGCAGAAAACGCTTGGCGCCGCTGGACTCAGGTACGATGTTGCCAGTAAACAAGCGGAGCAGGCACAGCAAGCGCGGTCTTGCGAGGGGAAGGCGATGCCACTGCCAGTCTTCCAGAAAGACGAACTCGGGAAGATGGCAGAAATCGCAACTCGCAACAAAGACGCTCGGCTGCTCGCTCTCGTATACAGCCAGGTCAGAGAGAATCTGTTAAGGGAACCGACTGATCAAGCCTTATCCCGGGTGAAGGGCCATGCAGTTATGGCGCGCATGGAGATGTTGAGAGAAGCCGAACGCCTAAGGGCCGCCATACAGTACGGTGAGTTTAGACAGGTTCCGCTCAGAGACGCCCACGGACTCGACTACACAAAGAGCCTGCGGGACGTGCAACCGAGGAACACGCTGGAAGCGGTGATCAGGCACTTCACCGACAGCGAGAAACAGAAGAGGGAGAGACAAGAGATCGGGGACATAGGTCGGGAACAGCTCCGACGTGCTGAAGCACAGTCGGTGAAAGCTAGGGATTACAGCGTTGTCCTGGACAGCATCGCTGCGGATCATTTCAGAGCAGCCGGAGTTCAACCCGGCCAAATTGCGCCGGAGTTGGATGCGAAGCAGATCACAGCATTGTGCGAGTTCGCCGAGAAGCAACCTCTGCTCAGTGGCGCCAGGAAGGAATTCGCTGAAGCCGCGAGGCAGGCGGAACGGGGACTTCAGGAGAGAGAAGCAGCCGCGGCGGCCCAACAGACCGAGCAGGTCCGCAGTCATGACCTATCGACTCGGCCGAGAGAACAATCACCTTCACAGGACACGCGAACCAACCATAACGCTGATCGCGACAGTTTCTCACGTGGGAGATGAAAGTTCTTAGAGGCCTGGCTCACCGATGCTGGCGCACACGATTTGAAGAGTCGCTAATAGCTGTTGGGCAACGTAACTCTTTATCAAGGGTAATGCTGAAGAAGCCAAGGCGGAAGTCGCTCGTGAGGAACTTGCTCACCTTATCCGAAGTGAAGCGCACGCAACGCAAGTCAAATGGGCTGCAAGGACCGCGTGTGAATTCGCAGTCGCGTTGGAAAAGACGCTTGCAGCTAGAAAGGAGATGGGTAAGGAAAAACTGCCACACGTCGTTTACACAACTGAAGAATGGAAGCAGTTGAAGGAGCATGCGGAGATGCGCCATGTTGCGGTCAAAGACGACCGCGCGGCTGCTCGGCTTCAGTCAACACGGGTCTTCGCCGGCGCTGAACAGAAGGATGCTCAGGCCAAAATTGATGCGTTTCAGACCCGAAGGCACTTCTGGAAGTTTCACGTCGAAGGCTTTGGAAAGGTCTCACTCAGGGAGGTCGACAAAAGATAAAAACCGAGACTGATGATAAGTTCAAGCTCTACAACTTTCTGCGCCCAACCAAGAGAGAGGCAATTCAACTCAGGATTGAGTTTTTGCAGGAAACCAAAAAGGACATACAGAAGCAGATCGCTTCGGCAGAGCGGCCTGCTCGGAACAACGTTACGGCATCGCAGCTCAAGTACGAGACTGCTTCGAAGCTTGTCGAGTACGCCGAGAACGCCCGTGCTCAACAGGGGAGGGAGATGCCCCTGCCCGTCTTTGAACGATCCGAGTTGGCCAAAATGAGCGTGATTGCCAATCGTAACAAGGACGCCAAGCTCCTCGAATTTGTGTATCACGAAGTCAAAGACAGCTTGCTGGCTAATCCGACTACGTCCACTCTGGCTGACGTGAAGGGTAAGGCTCTAATGGCAAGGATGGACATGCTCAAGGCTGCCGATCGACTCAAAGCGACGGTTGAGTACGGCGACTATCGCCAGCTTCCAATCACGGACGCTCAAGGTCTGACTTACACAACGAGCGTCAGGGAGATTGAGCCGAAGGGCGCACTCGAAATGCTCATCAGACACTTCACAGACTCTCCGGAGAAGAGGCACGAGTGACAAGCTGTCGCCGACGCCAGAGCTGACCAGCTACGAATGGCTCATATGCAGTCTCGAGATGCACGTGATTACAGTGTCATCAGAGACAGGGTTGCGCAGGATTTCTATCGCGCTGCTGGAGTACGCGAGAAGGCGGTAGCGCCAACTCTAGGCCGCGAACAGATCGCCGAGCTCAACAAGTACGCTGAGACGTTGCCTTTCTTCAGTACAGATCGGAAGGAGTTCAAAGAGGCCGCCAGGATTGCTGAGGAGAGCCTTCTGCGCAGCGAGGCTTCGGAAGCAGCTAGAAAGGGGACCGAACAATTACGAGCTCCCGACTTCTCCGCGCGCACCATTGGACAATCGCCTTCTCACGCCGCGTCAAGCACTGACCGGTCTGATCGCGACACCTACTCACGTGGTAGATGAAGATTCCCAGCGAACAAGTTCCTTCCCCAATCCAACAACCCTGATTGAGCTGTACTTATCCGTTGATAGTGAAAGCAGCCCTCCTCACTTTCGATAGCTCTCACAATTTGTGAAAAGGTTCAAAGGGCTCTGCAGGCTCTTTAAAGAAAATGGGCATCAGTCTTGAGATTTCGTTTCGTGCTTCGCTTCGCCCTAGCCCGCAAAGCGAATCCAATTCCTTTAGAGCGTCCATTCCGTACCGACCAGAGGAGACCATGCGATTGATCCGAAATATGCTATCCTTGCCAACAAGGTGCTCCGCCATACCTTTTGCGCCGGAGTCTTGTCCACCCATGAACGCATCTTTAGCTTTGAACCCCCAATACAGTAACCCGAGACTGAACCGTCGTGCCCAATCAATGCTTGGGGGTTCTTGAGTACAGCCAATGCTTAGGATTCTGATATCTTGACGGGGCCACTCCAAAATTGTGATGGCTTCCACTGCAGCTACAGCTATGGGATTATTAGCCCAGAGTCCGCCATCAATGAATGGGATTCCCTGAGCAGACTTATATGTTGGAAAATATGTAGGCGCAGCGGTTGTTGCCCTTGCTGCCACAACTGCTGGTTCTAAGTAGTCCATTCTCAGGCGTTCGTGATGAGATGTCTTGTAGATATGAACTTCCAAAGTCTCTAGATTCAGAGAGGGTATAACGAGGCGAGTCCGGGATTCCCCCAGCTTGCGCTCACCAAACTTATCTTCGAGTTTGAGCTGAAGAGCTGTTGGATCATATTTTGAGAATCCAATCCATCGGAAAAACTTAAGAAAGCGATTGCCGGCAAAAACATCTGGTCCAAGTTCCAAATAGAAATTAAGCAGATCGTTTGCACTAAATCCGAGTCCTAAGCCAATCGCAATAATGCCGCCCGTCGATGTGCCGGCAATCAAGTCGAAATACTCGCCAATCGGCCTGGCTAACTGTCCTTCGATGGTGGCAAGAAACGAGGCCGGAAATACACCCTTTATTCCGCCACCGTCAATAGACAAGATTCTTCGGATGGTTCCGTTTGCGTTGCTCACTTCTAAGTCTTCTCTCCTTCGCCATGCTCAATGCCCCCTCCAAACCACTTTCCTGTGACAAGCCATACTTCATAGAAGTAGAGCCACAATGAAAGCCACGGAATAATTGTCGCGGAAATTAGCTTGCCGGGATGCCATTCTCCAGTCCTCGGAAAATAGACACACGGATGGTCTCCGAAATAGACGTGAGGGATCCGGGCTTGGTCATCTCTCTTACGCAGCTTTGGCGAAAGCACAGTTATCCTTGGCCGCGAGCCGGGCTTGTATTCTATCTTTACTTGATATGTTTCACACTCGTTGCCCGGATTCAGTGAGCCTACCCAGATACCTATCTTGTGGCTGCCGCCATAACGGAACCCGGGAAAGTGTGAGCTTACCCCAATCCGTTGCTGGGCCAGGGTAAGACTCTTAGGTTTAGGATACTTATTCTTCACCGAAGAAACTGTTTTGCTTAACCGGCACCGTTCCCGCGCTCTTCACGCTCGTAATGACACCGGTCGCCTTTTCTACTCCCAGACTGCCCGATGGACGCATACTGCCCATGGACTTCGCTTGGTATTCGATTGCACTCTTCACACGATCTTCGCCAAACAGCTTGCTCAACTGAGGGGTCCTTGCCGGTAGCCCTGCAGCCCGGTTCACTTCGCGCCATGTGTCTCTGAACTCAGTGATCCATTCCCGGAATTCAGCGTAGAGTTTCGGATCAGCGTCCCATCGTTCGCTAAGCGTCTCGTCTTTGTTCATAGGGTTGACCACTTTCATGATCGAACCGTCACTAGGAAGCTTGGCTACGATTCCTTCAAGAACGCACGTTAGGGTCTCATTGACTGATTCCTGCCCGAAGTAGTTGAGAGCGCTCAAGGTGGTCAGCACGATCGAAATCGCAGCCTTGGAATCGTAACCGAGCTTGATGTCGCGGTCCCGCTTGATTAACTGCACGGCCCGCTTTAGTGGTGGCTTTAATTCAAGCGGCTCCAGATGTGGCAGTGGCTCGATTGCCTTGAAATACGCTTCAAACTCAGATGACTTGGCTACCTTCTCGAACCACTCTGCATAGCCTTTGGGATTTGAAGGCTTCCAGCCGTGTGCTTTGCGGTCGGGTACGACAACGCAGCAATAGCCCGCCGCTCCGTCGGGACACGCCGGAAGTATGTCGAGGTGGAACTGATGCTCATAGTTGACGCGCACGCACCTGTTCATCAACTCAACCTTATCCTTGTACAGGCCATTGGCTTTCAGCCATGCTTCGATATCAGTTAATAACTTAATTGGGTTGCCGCAGAACTCTGCCTTGAGGCCTAGCAGCTCGCAGACCAAATCCAAATCGAATTCCTGCCGGCCGCGCGGCTTTACTGTCGTTCCTATTCTCAGAGAACCTTGCGGGTAAATGTCTGGATCATATCTGGCAATCGGACTGCCTTCAGCCTGAAGGTATTTGCCGATTGCCTGATAGTGCTCTACAGCCAGCTTATAGTCTGTAAGGCTGAGTTGAAGTCCAAGGCACAGTCGATGCAAGAGATCATCGAGCGATGAGACCGCGGGGACTACTTTAGCTACCATGTGTTTTCCTCCGAACTGCCCTAGTGGAGAACTTCGGGACCGTTAACCCTGAGGGCAAATAAGCGAAATCTTGTCAGAAAATTGTACAACCAACTCCTAATCGATGTACACCAATGGTAGGCCCGAAACTACTTGTGTACTCTATCTTGTGCGTCGTAACGATATATCGAGCTCGATATCCCAGTGCCACACTCGATCTGCAGGAGGGGTTGCCCAATCAGTATTTGAGCTCGATCCTGTCTTAGTCTGTTTATCTTCACGAAGGCTCGGGGCTCCTCGAAGAGACAGTTTCGGTCGCAATATTCCTCTTCCTCTCGTCTTAAGGCCTGGTCCATTGGGAGCTGCAATGAACTGCCCTGGATTCTCGAAGCTAACAAATTTCTACTTGCTCCCACTATGTAGTGCCGGATTGATGGAGGTTTTTGCCGTCAAATGATGGAAAACAAATCCACGATCCACCTTGGATAGTAATGTCGGCGTGTTAACCCTTTGTGCCCTTTGTGCCCTTGCCCACAAAGCTTGTCTATGTTATTCAGCCACTACACGTTCCTCGAGTGATGAATTGCCGATGCGGTTGTTTTGCAAGTACCGGCGAAAACTCAGTCGATCCGGGCATAACAGTCTGGAATACGGATGACCGATGAATCTGAAAGCTCACGAAGCTGTCTCCGGAATCTCAGATGACGAGTGGCGCGGTATCGCGCTGGAGTTAGAGCGGTATGCGTTCAGCGTCAGTCGTAACCTCCGGTGGCGTACGCGAAATCCCACCGAGCTTCCCGGGGGCGAGACGGTGGATTCGATCGTCTCGAGAGCCATCGAAAAGCTATTCGTCGGCGATCGCGACTGGGAACCCGAAAAAGAGCCGAACATCAAAAACTATCTGAAGGGGGTCATCGATAGTCTCCTCAATCACCTTGCCGAGAGCAAAGAGAACACGTTGTTAACAGCCGTCCCAAAACCGGGTAGCGTAGATTCGACGGCATGGGAAGGCGGTTCACCAAAACGAGATCCTGCTGCTGATTGGCTTGTTCCCACGCGCCCGTCGCCCGAACGCACCCTCCTGATGCAGGAAGAGTCGGCCCTGAAGGATCTGGCGCTTGATTTGCTTATCGATGAATGTGCAGATGACGATGTTCTCATCGAAGTGCTTGAGGCCATGATGGACGGCGCTGATACATCTGCCGAAATCTCCAAAGCGAAGGGCATACCCATTAAGGATGTATACAACGCCACCAAACGGCTGGACCGTAAGCTGGAAAAAGTTCACGGACGCATTGCCAGTGAACAGAATGCGGCGGTTTCCGGAGAGGAAGGCCTATGAATGGAAGTAAACCGGATACTAATGAGCTGTTCCGTCGGATTTCGAAGCTGAGTAGCGAAGCCGAATGGACACCAGATGAGGTCAGCGAGGCGCTTTCGGAGGCAGGGGTACGTCCAGACGATCTCGCTGACCGGGTACTGCAACTCGTCACTCGGCTCAAAAAGGAGTCGCCGTTTCATTGGAAAAACAGGGCGCAGACGATGCGTCACGAGCTACTGGAAAAAGTACGGGCAAGAGTCAGCGCAGAGTCGGCTGGGTTAACGCGGCCACAGCTCTTGAAGAGACTGAATGAGGCCATAAGCCGATTACCTGTTCCGATCGCAGCCCAGTATGGAGTGGCCTTTCGGAAGTTCGAGCACGCTACTGAAGAGGACCTTCGCTCAATGCTTGAAGAAGTTGCCTTAGTTGAGGACTTAGAGAGCGGGACCAGAGTTGAGTAGTTGAAATGAGTCTTGATGTAATCCGAGAAATGGCCGCTGAGAGGCGTGCTGACGAGCTGATCACCCAATTAGAAATCAGCGACGTCGAAGAGATCGATATTGAAGCCATCGCAATGACGCAAAATGCGCTTGTGATCGATGGTGGACTAACCGGGGCTGAAGCGCGGCTTTCGCGCTCGCCCAAGCTCAATTTCATCCGGGTTAACAACGCGATTCGGGAGCCGGGGCGCCGTCGCTTCGCCATCGCGCACGAACTGGGGCACCTGCTGCTCCAGCAAAGCTCTCAATTTGCTCTCTGCACGGATAGGGATTTAGTCCCGTTCTATACAAACAGTGCCGATGAACTTGAAGCGAGCACTTTTTCTGCTGCATTACTGATGCCTGCCAAGTTCTTCGAACCGCTCTGCCGGTCTACAAGACCTTCGCTGCAATATGTAGGCGAACTGGCAGCTGACTTCCGGGTAACGCTGACCGCCGCTTCCTCGCGTTACATTCAGTCCTGCCCACATCGTTGCTGCCTTGTCGTCAGCAAGGATGGTAAGATTCGCTATCACAGAAAAACTAAGGATTTCGGCTATTTCATCACTCCGCGAGAGACTTTGAGCCCAGCCACGTATGCAGCAGACTTTTTCAAAGGCGAACGGCTGCCTCAGGGGATGAACGAAGTGCAAGCAACGGCCTGGTTAGAAGGAGAACGCATAGATTCGAGCAAGACAATCCAAGAAGAGTCGATTGCGATGCCGTCCTACGGGTCAGTGTTGACGCTCCTGTGGATTGATAAAGATATTGACCAGTACATTACAGGTGAAGACGAGTACGATGCCGAGGAACGGGAGTCCGACAGCCGTTGGTCATGGAACCGCTATCGTGATCGAGAGTAAAGAACTCTCGTCGAAGATATTTTGATGGCGGAAAGACCTGTCCATTGCCCTGGGACGAGTCTCAAAGTACCTGGTCGGATGGTAGTAATTGAATTCGACCTGGCATCACACCGCCCTCAGTTTCGCTGGCTCGAACGATCCAGCGAGCTACCTCCTTGGGATCGAGTCGCTTGATGTTTCTGCCCAAGAAATGCTCACGGACTGGCGGATCAGTTGTATTCTTCAGAAACGGAGTATCGATTGCACCCGGCTCAATGCTTGTAACTCGAACTCCACACTCACGCCGCAAAACCTGAAAGAAACCTTCAATTGCCCGTTTGCTTGCTGTGTAAGTCGCCGTAAACGGCATAACTGTATCGACCAGAATGGAGGTAACATTTATGACGTGACCATTGGGCGCAGTCTGCAAGTACGATAACAGCCTCGAGGTCAGCAGTATCGGAGCCATCACATTGACCAGGAAGGTTTCGTTCAATTCCTCAGGTTTGATTTCACCGATTCGGCAATGATAGCCAACACCAGCATTATTGATAAGTAGGTTCAAAGCGCCGCCCGAAAATACTTCTACAACATTGACGAGCGGCTCTATAGCATCAAGCTCGCGAAAGTCGACTGCATAAGTTTCAAGCTGACTTGCGTATTCTCTTAACTTTTCACGTAACTCTTGTGAGGATTCGCTCCTCGCTGTTAGAGCGAGTACCCGGACCTCTCGATCCAGTAGTTCCCTACAGATCTCGACGCCTAACCCTCCGCTGGCTCCAGTCACCACAGCGCATCTTGGATGTTCACTACCTTTCACGGAAATGCCTCCAACACTTCATTAATATCGAATTTGTTCATATCAAATCGTTTTAGATCAAAAACCGGCGTCTCAGCCGAATTCAATCCTGGCACGCTCGTACACGCACATCTGAAGCCGGCTTCCTTAATAATCGACCGGCACTCTGCATCATATGATTCAATTCCACCGAATGGATAGGCGAAGGAATGAGCCGAATCTGGGGCAAGGGCCTGCAGCATTTCTAATGACCCGAGTATCTCATCACGCTTTGATTCACCCGAAAGACTGGAGAGTGAAGGGTGAGACAACGAGTGCCCACCGAGGGCTAAGTACTCAACGCCCCTTAGCTGCATAAGCTTATCCATAGAGGGAAACAATTGATCACGTAATAGATCAAATTCCTCGTTCGGAAGTCCCAAGTCCCTTGAGATCTGGCTGAGTGTCTCCCTCTGACCAATGGAATCGAGGTGCCGAAAATACTTTCTTATAAGGGAAATATCGGACTTCCCTCCAATTAGAAACGTGTTGCCGGCGATTGAGATCTCTCGGGTGCTTGGTAGCATCCGGTGAGCAGCTCCAATCCACTCAATCCAGCGGAGTCCAAATTCAGGGTAAATGCCATAGCCAGTTATGAAGAATGTGGCTTCCATTTGTAGCATCGTTAGGCGATCAGCAACATCGTCGAAATGTTCCCGAAAGCCGTCATCAAAAGTCAGTACAACAGCTCTTTCCGGCAGTCCATGCGCCTTCGAAAGTTGTAGAGCCAGGTCAAGAGAGATCACATTTGCTTTCCGCTTCAGAACAGAAAGGTGCATCGTAAATGTTTCGGGAGGTAGCACAATATTAGCCTCGAGATGCACAGGGAGTGTGAGTGGATGTTGATAAGGTGCGATCCGGTGGTACGTCAAAATTGCGAAGGTTTCCGACGGAGGGATACGATGGACGTTCCAATCTTCGGGCAGTTGCACAGTGTTGCTCAATCCTAGGATGACTAATCTTAGACTCTGTCCGCACGGATCAATGGGGGCGAAGGCGCTGGGCTGCAAAGAGTTCATCCATCAGACAGTGTTTCCCCCATTGTTTATTGGGTACGATATACCTCTCGACGACGGACTTGGGACCTGACGCATGCACGGCTCCTACATCATGAAAAGCAATCCATCCGCCAGGTTTAACCCGCGGCGCCCAGGCTTCATAATCCTTGAGAACCATGTCAAACGAGTGATCGCCATCAATAAAGAGAAGGTCCAACTCTTTCGGAACAAAGTCAAGCGCGTCTTGGCTTGTCTTTTTGACCTGTCGAATACGTGTCGAAACCCCGTGCCGTGCCATATTAGTTTGGAACTCTGCCTCCAGCGGTAATTCATGCCTTTCCATCTGAGAGCGATAGACTTTCTCAGATGCCGCATCTCCGCTACCGTCGAATGGGTCCACACAATAAACTAGTCCATCAAGTCGCGCTTCAATTGCCTTGGCTAAGATATAGCTAGACCGCCCGAGCCAAGAACCAATTTCGCAAATGACAGGGGCAGTAGACTCGATACTGGCAGCGATTCGATATAGCTGTATCGCTTCTCTTGGGCTCAGCCAACCATCAATCAGCTCATAGCGCCGAATGATCTGCAAGATAAGCTGGTCTGATAGGCCATCAACGCCGACCAGA
Organism: Acidobacteriota bacterium; assembly: GCA_038040445.1. NCBI lineage: Bacteria > Pseudomonadati > Acidobacteriota > Blastocatellia > Candidatus Onstottus > Candidatus Onstottus frigus. The sequence goes on from JBBPIG010000005.1 coordinate 203,590, forward strand.
TTACGCCCGCGTAAGGATGAAAGGCTAGATGCGAGATGCTCAGAGTAATTCAAAACGTTTAGAAGCGCGTCCGAAGGGTTCCGCGGAGCATAACGCAGATCGAACCCGTCCGGGAGGAGAAATGTATAGTCAAGTGGCGCCTCAGTCATCCCGGGCGACACGTTCTTGTCGAGGATATTATAGTAGACTGCAAGACGTATCGTCTCGCTCGGAGACAACTCTTGCTGTTTTGACAAGTTATATGCTGGGTACCAGTCAAATAATACCCGGTCAGGACGCGCTAGATTAGCGAGCCAACCGACAAGATACTTTGAGCGCGCTTGTTCTGGATTACGGATTGGAAAATGAGCAAGTGCCAGTGATCCAACAGCTGGCGAGGGCGAAAGGCGGTCCCCAGATTCCGTCACAACATAGTGATTGCCTTGCGTAACCGACAGACCAGGGCATGAATCAAAGAACGGTCGCGGCAAGGTCAATTTGGAATCGTGGTTGTGTTGATTTACACGTCGATGACGAATCCGAATCACCGGATTTCTCTCGTTAGCGTCGTCAGCTTCAGTTGGTATGTAGGTTAACCACTCCAGATAGCTCGGACGATCTATGGGAAGAGACTCAAGCACTTGGCGAATAGCATTGCCTTCTGGGCAGCACAAGAACTCATCGGCGTCGAGCGGAATCACTAGGTCTGCACCAATAAGATTAAACGCGTCGTACACCATACGAGTGACCTTCTCGGCCTGAACGAAGGCAGGATCGTCATCCGACAAAACTGATATTGATAACCCTTCGTCAATGAGGTGTTCGAGAATCCTAGTACTTTCGTCTGTACTGCCATTGTCCAGAATAATCATGTGGTCAACGATAGCCGCATGGTAACGCACGAAAGCTTCAATAATGTCTTGCTCGTTCTTCACCATGGAAACCGTTACTATCTTCGTCATAAAGTTAGCTACCGCCCGTAGGTATGTTATCGGAAACAACCATTCTGCTAGAGGCGCCAATTAGAAATGGGTACGGAAGAGGCTCATCAAACTGATCTGCCGTTATCCCATTTGATTTCCGCCACGCCGCCCGCATATCGGATCGAATCCTAGGCAGATCGCATCCCCGCATTGAAAAGCCGAACTTACCGTCCAAATCTGGCATTTGAGGAGATCCGTACGACAATCGGTTAAGCAAAAAATCCCGAAGAGGCCGCTTTTTCTGAATATCCATACAGCGTAGCGCAGCACTCAGAATCGGTTTAGACAGGAAGGGGAACCTAGACTCGATTGAGAAAAACCCACCAGCTCGGTCAACCTTTGAGGTATAGGCCAGGAGCGTTGTGAATAGCGAGTAGAAGCTGGTCCTCTGCCAAGCTCTAGGCCATTGATCAGGCGGATAGAAATCCGCGCGGAAGTCATACCCATCAAACAACTCGTCACCGCCTGAACCGTCAATTATTACTCGAATCCCGGCATTATGAATCGCCGATAAAACTGCGTGAGTCAAGAGGGCACCATTGTCGTAATACTCGGAGTCGTAATAGCAAGGATCGTAGAGTTCACTAAGTGCTCTGCCATATTCAGAGTCACCAAATCGAACCAAGGTAATTCCCGAAGCATGTTTGAGCCGCTTCAGACGACTCATGATGTAGGGTGCCTCAACCGTTGGCTTATCAAAGACCTCAATAAGAGAAAAGACATGGTAGGGAATCTGCATCTGCTCGGCAGCGAAGGTCAATATGCCGCTGTCTATCCCGGCAGACATGGGTATGGCGATAGTTTGACTATGATCAAGCCTTGACGACAGTGAATCAAAGAGTGCCGAAGCGATCTCATCATCCGATTTGACCGAAGGCGAGTCAGGCAACCAAGACTCGTAGGGTGAGACTTGTATAGTGTGTTCGCGAACAACCAAGTAGTGTGAAGGTGGGAGAGCCCACACTCCGGAAAATGAAGTGTACGGTTCCTGGATCGCGTACGTATGTTGATACGCAGGCCCATGTGTCGGGCGACAGTAGGACCGCTGAAGGACTTCTGCAACTGCATAAGCGGATGAGGCCCAGACAAGTCGTGTTTTATCGAATCCGAAGTAGAGTGGCTTCGTACCGAAAGCATCGCGCGCAAGTAGGAGTTGACCAAGTTTCTCATCCCAGAGAGCGATCGCAAATTCGCCGTCAAGCTGCGACGCGAACGCCTCGCCAAACTCACGGTACGCGGGGATCATCGCACTGCCATCGGCACTTTCAGACACCACCCTCCTTCGGGAATTGTATATTTCTCCATTATAAGTTGCGACCACACCCAAATCTCGAAACGGCAGACGCCCCACATTGCTATCGCCACGGATTATCAGTCGATTGCCTGCCAGTATGCATCGATCATCTACCCTCGCAAAATACTTTTGATCTGGTCCTCGTCTTTGAAGGCGACCTAGTGCGCGTCTGAGTGCCGCGCAGGTCAAAGTATCATCAGTTACCGGAGAGAACCAATACGTACCGATAATAGAACACATTGTGCACTCAGACTTTGGTAGGTGCAGACGAAAAGATTGGGTGATGATGACTAGATTGCTCAGACAGCCACCAAATCCGCTTAGACACAGTCAACAGTAGCCTGAACAAACTTCGGAAACTTGGTATCACCAATTGAAATCCTCTTCGTAGCCTAACTCTATCAATTCATTACCCGCAACTTTCTTGAAAAGATCCTTAGTAGAACGCGGCCAATCATTCCACCTGCCAATGGGTTGAAAGGATTCTGTTCGCTCCGCGACGCACCATCGGAATGTGCCATCTGCTCCTACACCGTAATCCGATGAGCCATAGACAGGAAGGCCTTGAATGACATCACGATTAACTATATCTGGCGAGCCGCCTAAGAGTTCAATCGTCGGGCGCAGCTCATCTTCTGGCGACTGAAGGAGTCCTTCATACCGCATAAGCACCCAGTTCTTTCCGCACGATTCTGCCCCTGGTCCGCGTATGAAGGTGAGCAACTCCCTGACCCCCTCCGCCCATGCCGAAAACGCCTCGCCATACACACTCCAGTAGCCAGAAAGCATACCGGACTCCGTGGCATCCCTGCCGTCTCGGACAATCAGCAGGAATTTTGCTGAGGGGAAAAGCTGTGTGGAATGCATGAGATTCCGTGTTGTAGGAGTCTTTACAACTGTTGGAAGCTCTCCTGTCGGGCCGAAGAAGCTGAGAAGCCCATCGCCAATAGAAACCAGCAACCGCGAAGCCGTCTCGGGCAAACCTTGCTGACTCTCCTTCCACTTGGTCCAGATCAAGGTAGTCCTGTTAGCATACTCAGTGAGAAGGTCCGAATGGTAGAGGAGATAGTCTTCCCGACTGAGAGGCCCGTCAATAGGACGTTGAGCAAGTTTTAGGTTAATCAGGATATTTAGTAATAGGTTCGTCCCGGACTTCCCTGTTGGCGCAATAATGAATATGTGCCTCGCTGATGCCCACGAGCCAAGTCCGGTGTGTCCGGTGCCGCCAAGTTGCAGCTTTTCGCCGACATCTTTCCTCATGGTAACGACCGCGCCAGATACTGGATGAAGTGGGAACGACCATTATAGCTGTCACAATAATCCCAAGAGATCCTTTCGACCTCTAACAAACCTACTAGTGCTTCCAGCATAACGCGATGAGTGACCGGGAAAAAATCGTTAGCGCTCCAGATCTCCTTCTCAGTGTCATAGTAGTGAAAAACCACCAAGCTACTGGAAATGTAAGCAGGAAACGCAAACCGAACCGCGCTAAGTCCATGGTAGCAAATATTGGGCAGCGACCGGAATATCTCAGCTCTAGCTGCAGCTTCATGTCCTTTCAACGATAAAATGAAGTCGAAGTTACGGCTATCGATGAATAGCCGTCCGCCAGGCCGAAGTGTCGATCTAAAGCCTCGTACGAACTCTCGAAGAAAAGCAGTGGTCGTCCACTCATCTCCCAACCAACTATGGGTAAGACAGTTTCCAGTCAGAAAAGCGAAATCGAACTTGCCACGAAATGCATGGTTCTCCGAACGGAGACCATGCCAGGACATCCGCTCTATGGAAATTGGCGAACCCGCCCCGGCAAGGATCTTGGCGGCTGACTCTAGTGCTTCGACGTCTATGTCCAGCCCGACAAATCGCTTGTCGGTGTGTCCCTGTGTCTCAAGGGCTCTCATAACTGCGAGCAGTTGTTCACCTCGGCCGACGCCTAGGTCGAGGATATCTGAGGCACCTATTCTTATAATTATGTTTGCGAGGCTGAGCGACTCGTCTTCAGAGACTGCGCCACTAAAGTCGGGGAAAATCTCACCCCAAGGAACATATCTGAAGCTCCTATAACGGTCTAGCGGAGATCTTATATACCGCATCGAGTCTTCAAGGTCAGGTCGCACAATCTATTACTCCAATATCTTCTCGACAATGTATCTCACCAAAAGATGGGCCTGCGAATCACCTGGACATTTTACTCGCCAGCTTCCTAAATTTCTCAGTCGCTGCCGCTGATCATCGCCGCCGACGTACAGTACGGTAAGGCGGTCAGTGTGAACGAAACAGAGTCCTTCATGGACGCTGTTATATCCCGCACCAATCATAACGTGGTCGGCTGCATAGAACAGCCTAGCAATTGGGAAGTAGTCGAGGTCACGATAGGGTTGCGCATAAGGACTGTTACTGCATCGAATTGCCCGCATCCCGCTGTCTAAACTATTCCGAAGCAGAATTCTCTCTGGATGGACCGAATAGGCACCGTTTTCGCAGAGAAGAGCAATCCGGTCGCCAGGCTCAGCGCCAACTATTTGGAGGAATTCTTCCCGCGAAGCCATTTCGTCGCGCCATGTGGAGATAATAGGCCAAATGCATGTATCGCCCTTTACGCCTGGCTCGATGGCAATCACGTGGAAATAGTCTGGGAAGGTAGACTTGATCTTACCTAAACGACGGAGACCTATCCACGCGCGACTATACCTACAGTTTAATGAATACACGAACTCGTCGGCCTTCCAGTCGCAGATAAAAATGTCGGTGTTACGAGGAGGATCATCAACAGCCCGAAGTTCAATATCACTGTGTAGGTACTCCAGATATTTGGATCGAGGAGCAATCAAACTGAAACAACATTTTATACCTTCACGTAGAAATCCCTTGTAGATCGCGTTGACCCTCGAAAGGTGCCCAGAAGCCATTCCCTTCGTATACATCAGGACATTTAGTGTTGCCACGTGAGGAGCTACTCCTAAGTTGAGAAGAGTGAGGACTTCTCCCCAGCATTCGCTCTAAGTCTGCTTAGTGTTGAGGTGTATTCCGATCTTTCTGGCCAATGCCCTCGCCGCTCACAGAAGCTAAAGTTCAGGTCATAGCGTTCTTTAGGACCTGGATTCGGCGGGCGCATATGCCATAGGGCTGAGTTTAATACAACTACCAGTCCTGGATCGCCTCTGACCTGAACGTCTTCTTGAGTTATTTTGAACCCTTGTTTGTTGGGTATGTGGCGTAGCACCGTCTTCAAGTGGCTCCCGGGGCGGATAACTAATGGTGAGACTGCATCGTCGAGACCCGCTGGGAAAACCATTATATGGATCATTCTTGGCTTGCCAGGTCTCCAGGGTGAGAAGTCATCATAGTCATGATGCCACGGCTTGCCAGGACCTCCTGCTTCAAGGATCCTACCGTTCGCGTGGTGAAACAGGTAGGTTGATTCGAAGAGGGATGCGGGAATACTTAGCACGGCGTCCGACATTAGTAGTTCGAAGAATAAAGGATCAGGGAGTAAGAACTTAGTGTTCGGACGTTCTGCGCGAAGGAACTGAAGCCGACCAACCATGCGCTGACAATGTTCTTTGGCGAAATAGCTCGGAAGCCTAAGATAACCCACACGCTCAAGCTCATCTTGTTGACTTCTAGAGAACATTCTTATTTCCGTTTACTGGTATCGTTACTCATTTTCTGAAACTCAGCTTCTATTGTCATTAGCTCTTTGCATATATCATCAAGCTTTGCCTGCTCCGTTTGTAACTGATTCGCTAATTTGGCTTGTTGATCGTTCAGAAAGGCTTCTCTTTCTGTTTGCTGCTCTAGAGCCTTCTTTAGCTCCTTGATCTCATTCTCTTGTTGAATTCGTTGATCAGTATTCTGTTCGTCGTTAAACTCGGTTTCAATGTCTTTTACGCGTGCGCTCAATTGCACGCGAGATTGCTTATTACTGTTCAACTCATTTTGGTTTTCTTCGAGTTGTCGCGAAACACCATCAAAGCGTCTTTGCTGCACATTGAGACGCTCGATAGTTATCTGAGCGCGATACGCGTTGAGATTTGCTCGTTGAAGCGAAATACGTAAGTCCCGTACTTCGTTTATCAGTTCTTGAAGAAGCTGTCTCTCGTTGGGAGTGGCTGGATCGTTTGAACTTGCCTTTTGGGCTTCTGCTGATACGGAAAACACCAAGAGTATGGTCACCAGCACAAAATAAGCTAATCGCGTTTTCTTTATCGGCATACTTCAAGTCACCTCCAATCATCTTGTTTAGGTTCAAGTATAAAGCAGAGTCCAAGGCAAATACTTAGGTTCAGGTCAGAGTTCTGACGCAGACGAGTTTTGTGGTTCAGTTGCAACCTTCTCTCCTGAAAGGCTCCAAGGCTGTTGCGAAGGGGAGTTTACAACAGCCTTGGGTATCAGAGTTCATGCTCTAACGCGTGATTGGCGATCCGACAGTGTAGCTATAGTAGTCAGAAACACCCGCCACATTGCAAAACTGGTAGCCAAGATTCAAGAATGCGCTGGCTGAGAACGGGCGCCTATAGCCTCTGTCGGTAACGATAGAGATTTCGGTACCTCCCCATTGCTGAATCAGTCGGCCATCTGGTTGGTTTCTACCATTGCTCGGTAAGGGAGAGCTTACAACCGCACCTACCGGGTATCTGTAGAATTCAGTGACTGAGATTTGGATCACGTCTCTGAAATCAAAACCTCTTCCTACGCCATATAACTGGTATAGGACAGATGCGCTAGCGATCGGTCTAGCTTGACCTTGATACAGCACATACACTGTTCCAGGCTGAGGCCCATCTTTAACAACAAACAAAGTGCCTTGAGGGTGAATCGGCGTAGTCCCTCCGGGGCGATACTCGACGCTGCCTCCGTTTTGGCATTTGGGTTGAGTACTGCTGCCAGTAATCCAAGCCAAAGGATTTGTCGTGCTGTTAGTGTAGTTCCCTACTCCCCATTGGGAATTCGGTTCGCGTCCCCACGGAGCGGGCGGTCGGGTGCTACGATCGGGCCAAACTCCGATATGGACGTGTGGTGGTGACCAATAACCGAGCAATCCGATCAACGTACCACCGTTAACGACGTCGTTGACTTTAAGAGCAACGCTTGATTTGAGCAGGTGGCCATAGACAGCCACGTAGGGCCGTCCACTGCTCGTGGAGTGAGAAACGAACACGGCGGTATTGGTTGTCACGGGGCCTGAAGGCGCATTCCAGCTAGTTCCGGAATCAACATAAATGACAGTCCCAGTGGCCATAGCAAACACGGGCGAATTCTGTGCTGTGGAGCTGTTAAACATGTCATATCCGATATGGTAGTAGCCTGAAGTATAGCAACCGTTTGGGTAGCTTCTACCGAGCCACGTGCCGCCATTCGATGGGCAACCGGTGTTGAAGACATTCGTTCCTAACGGATAAAAGTAGCCCGTCGACGTGCGCGACGTGGTTACCTGCTGTGCGAATACTACATAACTCCTCGCGTGGAGGCACGCAATCAACAGTATCCATGTCAGGACCAAACTGTATCTGTAGTGACGTTTCAACATATTCAGAACTCCTCCATCTGCCACACCGCTTTTGCAATGTGGGCTAGGTGTTAGCAGGGACGTTGCGGGAGTAGCAGACCTCAACCACACCCGCAGCATTTAAGTGAGCAATTCATTCTTGTTTAATTGGACTTACACGAAACAGGAATTGTTACCGTGAAGTGCAATCTTTTTGAGAGGGGCTTTGGGACAATGATCTGAGGGAACAGATCATTAGATGTTCTGTCAGAGCAGACTTCGAAGTGGATTGGGTCTCTTGCGCTTCCAGTGCGAACGGATGCACCCCGCCACGGTGAATCCTGCTTAATGATCGCGTCCGACTCACGATAGATGGGACTAGCGATGGAAGCTTATGATATGCATGTGGTAATACACTGAGGATGGGACTGTGGTGGATCGTACGCATCCTTTGAAAGGAGACTCCAATGCCCCAGGTTTTTGACATCTATCGAGCAATCAGCCAAATTTGCGTAGTCGCTTGGGCACTGATGTGCTTTCCGTACTTATCAGTTATTGCAAGTATCCCAGCAATGCAGGAACGAAATCCGAACACCTGCAAATCCTCTCCCGCGTGTCAAGAGGCTCTTGCGCTTGCAGCACCTTCCACGGCCACACAAACAATCGCACCTGGCGAAAGCCATTGGTACAAGATGCAGCTGCAGGTCGGGCAGTATGTGCAAATACTAGTTTTTCAGAAGGGGATCGACGTAATAACAACAATTTGCGATCCGGACCTCGAACACATTGTGGATATTGATGATACTACAGGTAACGATGGGATCGACACAGTGTCGCTCGTAGCGGAGAAGACAGGTTGTTATCGATTTCGCATTGAAGCTTCCGGCGATCAGCGGCCCGCGAGCTACGAATTGCGTGTATCGGCCACAAGGACCGCGAGCGTAAAGGACCGCGAGCGCGTGAAGGCAGAATGGGCACTTTTTGCCGGTAACGTTCTTGGCGAAGGCAATGATTTAGAAGCTTATCGGCAATCTATTAAGAACTATTCTAAAGCGCTGGCTAGTTTCGAAGGGGTCGATGATCCTCGAGCAGCATTGGCTTTGAAGGGCTTGGGATATGTTTACGGAAGGATCTACGAATTCGACATTGCGTTGCAGTATCTTATTCGAGCCGAACGACGACTGCGAGGTTCCGAATGGCAAGTCGAATATGCACAGGTTCTAAATAACCTGGGTTACGTTTACACAGCCATGGGCCAGGGTACTTGGGCGGAAGAGAATCTGATGCAGGCTATAAGCCACTGGCAGGCCTTGAAGAATGCAGAGCAAGAAGCAATTGCCCGAACAAATCTTGGGGATCTATTCTATGCAATCGGTGAGTACGAAAAAGCACGTGAGCAATTCGGTTATGTTGAAAAGCACCTCGACCCTCAGAAAGACAATCTGGTTAGATCACTACTGCGAATGGGAATGGTTAATGATGCGCAGGGGCATCTTGAGGAGGCGTTAGATTACTATAACAGGGCGCTGAGTATTGTTCCTGATCGGGACTTGGGGACAAAAGCCGGCATCCTCAATAGCATGACGGTGTCCCTCGGGAAACTGAAAAGAACCGACGAGGCGCTAGCACTCATTGAAAAACTGCGACCAATTTATGATCAACGTCTCTTCGATAAGAGAGCTCAAGCGATTCGGTACAATACGATTGGAGGCGTTTACAATGCTCGGGGCGAATACGATACGGCCGTTGCAAATTATAAGACCGCCCTTTCATTTGCCACAGAGATCAAAGATTCCGAAGTTTTGATGAAGATATTATACAATCTCGCATCAGCGCAGCGATCTGGCGGACGGCTAAATGAGGCTAAGAGCAACGCGGAAAGCGCTATCGAACTATATGAGCGGTTTCGGGTAAGAATTGATTCTCCAACTCTTCGACAATCCTACTCATCCGCTTATAGCCGGATATATCAGCTTTACGTAGAACTGCTGGTAGCGCTCAATGAGCGTGAGGCGGGTAAAGGCTTTGACGTAGCTGCCCTTGAAGCATCAGAGAGAGCCCGGAGTAGAGTTCTTTTGGATTTCCTCATTGAAGCAAAGATCACGATTGATCGAAGGATCTCGCGCCAACTCGCTGAGAGGCTACGCGACGTACAAGAAAACCTGAATAATGCAATGCTCAAACGTGCGAGGAGTGTTAATTCAACGAATTCTCTGGCTGATCAAAGTGTTGAGGCCGAGTACCGAAAGAGCGTCGAAGCATACGACAGAATACTGGCAGAGGTAAGAAAAGCCAGCCCCGAATTCTACAATCTAATTGATCCGGTACCAATCACAGTGGCTCAGATGCGTCGAGACATCCTCGATGATCAAACTGCGCTTGTTGAATTCTCCGTTGGACCTGACAGGAGTTTTGTTTTCGCAGTAACACGAGGGGCGCTAATTATCCGCCGGCTACCAAGTCGCGACACTCTGAAAGAACAAGTAGATGGGCTACGCCGTTTGCTCACAGAGCGGAATTGTATAGGACATAATGAAGATGAAGACGAGAGAAGCAAAAGGATAAGGGACGCGGACCTAGCATATGAAAAGGCTGCGTACGCGCTGAGTCGGCAATTACTTGGTCCTGTGGCTGCCTTAATCGAGAACAAGCGGCTGGCAATTGTGGCCGATGGCCCTCTGCATCTGCTGCCGTTTGGAGCGCTACCCGATCCATCCGGTCCAGAACCTAGCGAGGGCAGAGTTAGAACCGAATCTGGGAAAGCCAGAAGCTTTCTGCCACTTTTTGTCGCTCACGAAATCGTCTCTCTTCCTTCTGCGACCGTGTTGCTGAAGCTGCGCGAAACGAAACGCTTGCGAACGGCGGCGGCCAAGTCTTTGGCAGTGATGGCTGACCCTGTCCTTAACGCTGATGACCAGAGAGTTCGGGACCTAGCTTGGGCAAAGAATAAGGCAACTAGTAATAATCAATATGCCGCAAGTATGAGGTCCGCGCAGGTATCTAGAGGGGTTGGTTGCGAGCCGACCGAATCCGAATTCGAGAGACTCGGGGGTTTTAGAGAAGAGGGCGATGCCATTTCGAGATTAGTACGTCCAGGTCAAGCGATGAAAGCCTACGGCCTAAAAGCCAGCATCGATACACTACGTAAGATCGGCAACTTCCGTCTAATTCACTTTGCTACCCATGGTTTCATCCCAAGTAATGCTGAACAAGGTAGCCTAGTGCTTTCGGCTTTCAATGTTCGCGGACAGCCAAGACAAAGATTCCTGCGCTTGTCGGACGTATATAGACTGAGATTGCGAGCTGATTTGGTGACGCTCAGCGCATGCGAATCTGGCATTGGTAAAGAAGTTCAAGGCGAAGGAATTGTCGGCTTGGCGCGCGGATTCATGTATGCAGGCACTCCACGGCTCGCCATCAGCTTGTGGCAGGTTGATGACGACGCGACAAAGAATCTGATGGTTCGGTTTTACACTTCGATGCTCAAACACGGACAACCTGCGGCAGCGGCTCTTCGCGCAGCACAAAAGGGTATGTGGGAAAACGGTGAATACAACGCTCCGTACTTTTGGGCGGCATTCATACTCGAAGGAGAGTGGCGAAAGCCTGACCGCGAGAGCGCCGCAGTCAGAGCCAAGGTCAAGTCCAGGCGAGAAGCGACGAGACCGTAGCCGCGCGACCAGCCGACGTCTTATCTGCGAATAACCTTCTCTTCCTGCTCGATCCGTGTTTTCATCGCGGCTGCTACATGATCCGCAATAGCGTGAGCCTCTTTTTCTGTCCGATTGGATATGGCCGTAGGCCACTCGAAGAGCTTGAGCCCTTGGCTGATCACTTTGAAAACATAATTGGGACCGATTTTGATCCTCATACGCGCTTCGGCCGTTCCCGCATCCTCAATAATATGTATATGGGTCAATTCCTCAATCTTCAGTTTCAATCTATCTCGGAGCCAGGCCTCGAATTCGTCCGTCCCGATATCGATTGACATATTGCGCACAGAACGTAAGGTTTCAACCCCTTTCGCAACTGTCCCGGCGCGCAACTTTGGAACCTTGTCCGACGGGGCGACAGCCACCTGCGTCGAAGAGTTCTGCGTTTGCATTCCCGTTCGTTTTCCTATGTTTGAATTGGCCTGCGAATCTGCTGCGGTCCGGTTTTCGTTGCTACTTGATATTTGTGGTTTCTCACCTCCTTTGATGGCTACATCATCATTTGGGACGTGCTGCGTTCTCGTGACAAGGAGGATAAATCCGATCGCGATGCAGACGGCGAGAACAGCTAAGGCAGGTGCTGCGATCGCCGTGATTTGTTGCCATCTGTGAAGGCGCATGAATCGGGTCTTCGCCACTTCTGGCTGGTCGCAGCAAACATAGAGAACAGACTTTCCGGTCCAGGTCCTCTGAACGCCGGCAGCAAGCAGCTGTCCGTCCCAAAGCGATATAGAAGCAGTGAGGGTTTTAGAAGGTTGAGGCGGTAAAGCGAGGGTAGCTAACAACACTTCAGGGAAATCGAGATCTAGCGGTTTCCAAAACTCTATTGTGCGGGGACTTTGCAACTTCACTTTGCCCTGCCGTCGATTCTTGAGAATCAGTACTTCCTCTCGCTCATCGTCTATGCGAACCTCAATTTGCTTGATGGGAATCCGAGCTTCGCCGCAGGCGAGGTATGTTTCAAGCTGTTTTTCAATCTCTGTATTTTCTTGCGCCGAGTCAGAAAGAGCCCCTCTGTCGGTGAAACGCTTTGCGCTTTCAAGGGTGCGGTCTAGTGATTGCATCTCTTCATCGTAAAGCCGCCTATGAAAAGAACACGTTTCTAGGTGATCTAGATAGCGGAGGATTTCGTCCTCAGACGCCCCCTCATCTGGTCTTTCCCAACGATCTCGGTCTTTACACTTCACGCGACTCACCTCCTTCGAGCAACTTCCGCAGCCTATTCTTCACACGAAAAATGCTAACTCTGACCGCATTGGGACTTTTGCCGAGCCTCTGAGCAATTTCCTGACCTGTGTAACCTTGGAGCATAAAAGAAACCAACGTCTGGTCCTCTGGTTCGAGCATCTCTATAGATCGCTCCAGACTAATTCTATCGTTATAAAGGTCTACAATAGTCCGCATTCGATTGTGGTGAGGCTGCTCACTCCAACCTTCAAGCGTAAGGTTAAGTTGTGATGCTGAACACTTCCTCATATGATCATAAGCTGCATTTGCGGCAATTCGGTACATCCACGTCGAGAGTGCCGCCTCACCTCTAAAAGTGCCGAGGTGCTTAAATGCCTTTATCCATGTCTCCTGCATGACGTCGTGGGTATGATCATCTGGCTGAATGCATCGGAGGGAGCGCAACGTACCGGAAATGGAACCGCGCAAATTCGTACTATGTCTTTGCATGAGTACTTCGAAGGCACGAGAATCCCCTAATGTCGTGAGTTGATGCAATTCTCTGTCGCTCAGCTGATTCAAGTGGTCGTCATGATCCATATGGGGACCGTTATTCATCCAGGAGTAACTATCATATCCGATGTCAACCTAACTATAGATTGTTATAAAAAGGATTCCTACGAGCATTCCTCACTTAAGTAGGAGAAGTGCGAGGGTGAACTGCCCTTCGAGCAAGCCGTTCGAGACATCGCCTGGTTGTTGAGAAGCCGGTGCATTATAGAAGCATATTGTGATGTCATTGCCTCCTCCGTTCAGATTAGACCGCGGGTAGTCTCGGTTTGTTACATGTGATGGGAGGCAAGGAGAATTGACTCTCTGGTCTAAAGGCCGTCATTGTTTAGGGTCTTGTTTTTACTGGTTCGAGCCGTTCGCAGGATCGCTGACACCCCTGTCTTCTTTGCTTCGACTACCCGGTATCGTCTGATTAGCTTTGATGGACTGCTCTTTATGGAATCAGGTGAGAAGAGATTCAGGGTTGGCTTCGCCACTGCCGTTTTTCGCCGGCAGATGATGATCTAGCGCGGATGCTATCGCTGCAATTCGAGACACTGGCACTCTAGAGAGGGGGTCAGAATTAACCCTCCCAGTCGAAAATGTCCGCCGAGGTCTAAGTATGTCCTCCCCTACGGTCTGATGACACAGATGACACATATGCCTGAGGACTGAACCGGCCAGGCTAGGGATCATGGGGTTCAAGACTGGAATCGACTTTCCCACAGGCTCCGGAACACTGCTCGTGAAATCGACTTAGGCGCACGTCGAAACTACGACGTGGGCGACGCTGGTCATAGTTAGCTAGTGACCGCAGGCTTTGTGATGGCAGGGAGACACCGGACTACCCTCTCTGAGGGTACATTACTGAAATGGTGCCTTTCTACTACAGGGTTGGAAAGAGGTCTTTGATTTCGGACGCGAATTCCTCGTAAGCGCGGAGTGTAGAAGACAGTTTGTCCGGCGTATGTGCAGCCGTGACTACTCCTAACCCCTGCCATGAAAAAATACCCTTGAGGATGAGTGCCAAGCGGGCAGTTGTGTTTCGAAACTCAACGTCATTTGATCTCGAGTCCCAGTGCACCAGTGGCGAGTTGCTATCTCGGTAGCGGCCGGGATCCGTTATGAAGCGGACAGTAGAGATGGGGAAACTAGGAATTTCGGGTGAAGGGCTCCGTCCAGTGATCTCTACGCAAACGCTGTTTCTGTTGAACGCTAGCTCGACTCCATCTCGGAGATCCGACGCATTTCGGATGACTTGCTCATAAGCCTCTCCACCCCTCCTTTTGATTTCATCGAGCGTTGCGTTCACGGCAAGCAGAGTGCCTGGATGTGAAGTGAAGGTTCCGGCATCCGCCCAGACACGTAAGGGAAGACTCTCATTAGCGGCAGACATGAATCGTTGACTTCCAACTATACACGCAAACGGCATCCCCCCTGCGAGTGCTTTACCATAGGTCGAGATGTCGGCCTGAACCTGGTAAAGTTGCTGCATACCCCCTGGATTAACTCGAAAACCCGTGACGATTTCATCGAGGATTAATGCTGATCCGTGTTCTGTGCACAGTTCTCGCAAACGACGGACAAAGCGGGGGTCGGCAACAACCATACCTGAGTTGCCAAGAACTAATTCGGCAATGCAGGCGGCGATTCTCGGGCCATAAGTCGAAAATGCGCGCTCCGCCGCCTCTACGTCATTGAAGGGAATAATGATGACATCTTGGGTGAAACCCGTTGGTATCCCACCGCATTCTGACCTAGCTCTTCCATCCTCGTCCCCGATGTTGCGTACTCCACTGACCGACCAAGGCTGCACGCCGTGCCACCCGCCCGCAATCTTAACAACCATTTGTCTTTTGGTCGCTGCACACGCGAGCATGATAGCGTACATGGTAGAGAGCGCACCGCTGGTTGAGAACAGGACCTGATCGCCACCAGTACAGTCCAGAATCTTCCGTGCGACTTCAGCTTCTAGAGAAGTGAAAACTCCGATCTGCAACAACATCGGCGATCGCGCTGCCTGATGAAGTGCGTCGATGACGTGAGGCGGATTGTGGCCGAAAATCATGCAGAAATGTCCCGCCCAATAATCGATAAGATCCGTGTCGTCCACACTTTGCATGGTGCAGCCGCTTGCACTTCGAAAGAATGGGGGGAAAGGCTTCAGCATTCGCCCGAGCTGTGATACCCCATTCGGGAAAATCGAGCGACCTGCAATGTAAAGGCTCTGGCTCCTTCGGTATCGGGCCTCAAATTCCGCTTTCACAGCCATTGCGTACGACTGGCGGGCTTTCTGGAGTTCTCTCACCACTTGCAGCCTCTTCCTGGTTAAATCAAAGTTGAAATGACCCACGGCCGATTCTCGTGGTCCCAGGTAGACATGTCCGAATTCTTAAGTAGCGCCACGCATCAACGAGAATTACCCAAAGGAACCAGAGGCCGAAACCAAGACTTTGTTTGAGGGTTGCGACAAGTCTGGACGGGCTTAAGCAACCGGCAACACGCAACAGGTGATCTCTATCACACTAGCTTCAGATGATTCATCTCGCACCAGATGTTAGGCAACACAGCTCATCTCCGTTTGTAGGCGATACTGTAACTAGCGGATGCCAACAGTGGAGAATGTTGGAGTGCTGCAGTAGAGAGGCAGCCGGTCCATAAAGTTCGAGCCTCTTACTTGTGGAGATCTTGCTCCGACGCGGATGACCGGCCAAATACGACTAACCGGACGAACGATCGCCGGGCGTTCTCGATAGCACAAGCTTCCAGATAATCTCGCGCGTCCGCTGCCCGCCCGCTATGTTGGAAAGCACTATCTTGTCGCCGTTCGTTGGAGACACCGTAATACTTGAGACTCCAAACAACGCCTGAAGAAAGTTTTGATCGTAGGTCACATCACGTATGTAGCTCAGTGGGATTTGACGAACTCTCTTATGAATGATCCCGTATTCCTCTTCGATATGCTCGTCCGTCAACCTGTACACAGCTTTCGACAGGCCCTCGTAGAGCGCAAGTAGGCAAGCCATTCCAACCAAGCCGATACCGATCATGAAGGCGGAACCGGCCAACTGGAAATCACGATCAATGGCTAGCGGTAATAGATAGGCGATGATGCCGGCAACGAGCACAACCGCCGGAGCGAAAAAGCTCAATTTCAAAAAACGAATGTCCGGCCGAGCAGTCAGAAGAGCCTTCTCACTGCCAACCGGATCGCTTCCGAACTCTCCAATATTGACGCTTGTGGATGCCATATCGCGAATATAACTCCCATCCCATGATCGCGCAACTCAATACCGCATAGTGAGACCCTGCTCAATCCGACGCGCCGCATCGCGGCTCAGTTGGTGCACGATCGTAGCTGCCATGTGCAGCTTTGCTGCTTGTAAAGAAGCGTCGCGAATCTGACCGGCCGCAGCAATTGAGCCTTCGAGCATCGCCTTGTTCGCTCGCATTTCTATTGTCGCCCCGCGACCAATTCCACCCATCGCGATCGAGGTCCCGCGTGACGCGCCGCCTGCCGCCTGGTCTGCCCCGGCCCTAACGGCTGTTATCTGATCCTGAGCGTATTTCTGGTGGACTTCGGTCATCTGCCTCACATATGCATCTTGGTTTCCGCTGAAGCCTGCGGCCGCTCGTTCCTGGTTCTCTACCATTTTGTCAGTGGAAGTGTTTACTGCGCCCTTCTGACCGGCAGCTCTCTCTTGGATGGACTTGTATTGCAAGTATAAACCAGCACCGCCCCCGACAACTTCGAGCCCCGCGGCGCCTAGCTTTCCCACCGTTTCCGTCTTCTCGCTCTTTCCCTTGGTAGCACCTCGTATCGCCTCGGCGCCCCAGTTCGATCCCATGATCACCTTGTCGCCGACCCACCGCTTCGTATCTGCGGAACGATTCGCTTCGAACAGATCAAACTCTCCTTGTCGCCGTGCATTGAGATCGCCAATGCTTTGGTCCGTTCGTACGCCAATGTCGCTCTTCGATAAGGCCGCCGTAGCTCCGGCGGAGCTCACGCCAAACAGCTGGCCGGCTTGCGCTTGTTGAGTCGCCTGCGTCTTCGATCCGTATATCTGTCCGAGGGTAGAGGTCAATGCACCTCGTGCCGCCGCCAGCGCCGAGAGCTTCCTCGCTTGCACTCCGAGGTTTCCAGCTTCAAACGAAGCGCCGGCTCGTGTCACTTCGCCGCCGTATGCTCCGTGAGCTTGGATCGTTTGCGCCTGTCTCTCCAGACCTGCTGCCTGCCTCACTCCTGCGACCTCGACCGCCATCCCCGTCAGCGCCGCCATCCATCCGCTCATCACGCCCGACATGCCTTCAAAGACCTGCCCCGACGCGACGCGGTAACTAATGTAGGGAGATGCAAACAGCGCAAGCGCGCTGACCAGCATTATCGCGGCACCTATCAATGCTGGATACACCGCCCGGGATGGGTCTCCCTCTATCATGAGAGTCTCCGGATTCAGCTTAAAGATCGGAATATTGAAATCGATCGCGCTTAATGGAACGTTTGCAGCAGCGTACGCGAAGATTCCTACGATCGCTCCCACCGCCGGCGCTATCAGCGTGAACGCCGTTGCGCCCTTTATATAAGGATACGCCACTTGGTGCGCCATCTTTTGATCTATAGCTATCGCGATGATGAATGGCGAAGTCAATCGCAGGGCTATCATTATGAACTGACCGAGCAACAGCAGAAACAGGTCTGCGAATTCCATCAGCCCGCGCGCCACCGTCACGACGGTGAAGACTTGCGGCATGTTCCACGAGGAAGGATTCAACGCCTTGTCGATGGACTTGACTGGCGATTCATTGTCAGTCAGCACGCCGATCGGTCCCTTCTCGCCCTGGACTGTGAATCCGGCTTCCAGGAACTTCTTATAGTTCTCCTCGAACCTCTGTCCCTGAGTGTCGTAGGCCGACTTGATTGGCGTGTCCCACACAACCGCCCGTCCCATCTTCTCCATCGAGTTCAGTATCGTCGGACCGGTACCGAACAGAATCATGCAAAACACCAAGCGACCCACCCAGTAGTACAGTTCCTTCGATCCGCCGTCATTCTCGCGAAGCACTCGCGCGAAGCTCAGCATCATCACTATCGCAGCTATCCACATTGACAGGTTTTCAAACTCTCCCATCAACGGGCTCTCGACTTGATCGCGGATCAACGGCACCAGTTCCGCGGCGCGCTCAACCAATCGAGCCATCTCGCTTGCGAAGTCGCCTCCGGCTGCTGGCGGCGGCGCCTGTGCTCGCGCGGTAGTTGCGCCCAACCCCATGATCGCCGCCGCCAGCAGCACCTTCGCCAGAATGTGACCCCGCTCGTTTTGACTCTCGATTACGCTCATTATCTTTGCCCGCTCAATTGCTAACGGCCGCCCGCGCGGCCGTGCTCGCGTTGTTTACAAGTCTCCTGCTCACTCGCCATCATGAATCTTGTCCCACACCCGCTGCTTCGCGTCGACAAGCTTCTTCCAGCCGTCCTTCAAGGTAGTTACTTGTGAGCCAAACCGCAGCCGAGCTTCTTCTCGCTCCGCGATGCGTTCGGTCCGTTCGGTTATCTGCTGTCTGAGCTGCTCGATCTGTGCGTTCGTCTGCTCCTGTTGTTGACTTGCCTGAAAGATTTGTACCGCCAGCGCCTGAATCTCTCGATCTTTCTCGGTGCATTCTTCACAGTTCTTCAACTGCTCGACTGCGTCTTGCATCGCCTTTATGTGCTCTTCCGCTTCGGCGCGGTTGTTACTCAGGCGCTTGATGTCGTAGTTCGCCCTGGCAATCGTGTTGTCCATCTTCTCCAAGCGTTCCATGTTCGCCAGCGCATCCTGACTCGTACGCCCAATTCCGTTTCTCAAGTAGTCTTCGAGATCGCGCCGATCTGCCTCTGGATCGAATATCCCGTTCCTCAACCGATCATCGATCTCTTTCAGCGCCCTTACCTGACCAACCACTAAACCTTCAACCAGCCGCTTTACTCGGAATGACGTTCGTATCGTCTTGCCGATGCTGCTTATCGTGGTCAGCGTCTCTTTATGAAATCCAAGATGCTGCTCCGCAGTCTTAAGAACGCCTGTCAGCGTCGTTAACTGCCGCACCGCGTTCTCGTACATCCTCGCGTAGTGATCGATCGTCTGAACCCAGCGCGCTGCCTCCTCCACCCTCTTCTCAACCTGCAGCGCATAGTTAGTAGGGTCGTACACGATGCCGCCCAAAATCTGCGCTCGCGCAGGCACCGGTATCATCGGGATCATCATTGCCGCGATCACAACCATGAGCCGAACTCTTCTAGTGATCATTCTCATCGTGTTCATCGCCTAAACCTCCTGATATCTCTCGCCAACTCGGTCGATCAATTGATGTGCTCCGCTTCATCTTGTAAGAGAAGCGATTCATCTATCGCCACAAGCCTGTCAGCGGTCAGCCCACGCGGATACTGCGTAGCCAGCCACGCGATGCACTCCGCCAGTGTCCATTCCGGCTTTAACATGGCAACTCGCGCTCGCGCGTTTCGCTCGTCTGGATTGCTGGTGAACGTCCACAACTCCATTGGCGATAGATCCACCTGGACCATCTCTACTATCTTGTCGTCGCCTGCACCGAGCACCAGTAGGAACTGAGCATGCGATCCAGGCACGTTTCGGATTGCGCTTAGGGCGCCTACAGCACCCGGCGACAGCCCTGCATCTTGAACAAGCTTGTCGTAGTCGCCGATCTGCTTCCCAATGAGCTTCACGCCTGCCGTCTTTGTGAGATCGTGGACATGTTGAAAATCCTGATAGCCCTGGCTAGCAAGCATGGTGACAACATTCTCTTTTCGTCCCATTCGCGCGCCCCTTTTGATGACCTTCAGGATCGCGGGGTAACGGTCCACGATCTTGTGAACCTCATCAAAGGCCAGCAACGTGGGCGCTCGCGTGCCGTCTTCATTCAGTCGCCCGATCGAGCGCGTCACCTTCGCAGCGACCCGATATGCCAGCGACTCCTGCACTCTCGGTGGGAACATCTCAAGGCTATCCAGTTCATACACGTCGAACGGCGAATCTACTGCGAAGTCTGGGTGTGTCGGGGCGTCGAGCCACGGATGATCACGGAAACGTTCCAAAGCCAGACTGAGCGACTCCGCACGCTCCTGTGCTGCCTTGTGCTTGAATGGATAGCTCTTCAGAAGCTCGAGAAGATGTACGTGCGTTGGTTCGTGTTTGGGCAAGCCAGGCGCGTTCCGTGGCGCTTCGTTCTTGTACACCTCGCTCACAAGCGTGTTGAGGATGTCCTCGGCAAGCGAGTCCGTCTCACGCGCTTGCGCCAGTTGCATTAAGTCTCCGACCACGAAACCTACTTGCACTTCATCAGGCGGCTCGCCAGCCGCAAGTCCGTCGTAATCCCATACATTGATCGTTCGGGTCTCACTCAGGGTAAACCTTAGATGCCTTCCTTTCAGCACATCCACCAACGGCCCAAGCGACTCGCCAAAATCCACCGCTCGCACCCGCGCCTCTCGCCTGCTACCGAGCACATCCGTTATCGTTCGGGCCATCAGCACCGACTTCCCGCCTCCGGGAGCCGCAACGATCAGCACCAGTGGCGAGGGGATTTGAGCGCGATCGTAAAGATCGAATCCGATCAGTCGGCCACTCGGCGTCGAGAACAATGTGTGTGGACGTAATGCGCCTTGCCAGGTTGATTCGCTGGGCACAAGCGCCGCGAGCGAATGCGCCGTCTCCGTTATCTCCCTGCCGGTTGGCCGGGCGTCGCATTCGCCTACAAGCGATCTGTGATAGATCGCCCGCAATGCTGCCGGTTCTTCCCTGGAAGCGTCTGCTCCCGGCATTCTCCGCATCGCAGTCACCAACTCTTCACAGTAGCCGTCGAGCAACGACACCGACTCCGATAGCTCTGCTTCGGTACATGCGGGCGGGCCATACACAACTGCGTACATCCGCGTCTTAACGACCGCTTCTCGTTCACCCGTCAGCTCACTTCGCACGCTCTCAAGGTCACCCATTGCGGCTCGCGCTTCGGGAGTCTCGCGCAGTCGTCCATCTGCTCGGAGCCGCGTTCTGCGTACTTGGCGAATTCGTTTATCCAGGAGCTTCACTGCCTTTCGTTGGTCGGGATAAACAAACTCGGCGACAACCGTATGGCGAAAGTTCAAATCGGCGTCGAGCATCAGGGACCGGAGCACATTCGCCCGAATCACCGGCTGTGGCGGCACGAACATGCTTACGACTGCGGCGGGATGCGAACCGTGCAACATGAAAGGACCTTGGTTCGAGATAGTCTCGCCACACAGGTAATCCCTCAGATCGACTCCCGGCTCATCAGGCAGCAGCGGCGCTCCTTCGGCATTCTGGCGATGACCCAAGTACACCGCTTCCCATAGCTCATCCCGACTTAGTCGCTTCATCTCTAGAGGGCTCTCGCGCTCAATGAGACGAAAGACTCGCTCCGCCTCGATCCGCGCTTCTCTCTCATCGCTTTCGATTCGGCGAATGATCCCCTCATCCGAACTGCTCTCCCAGCCCGCTGAAATGGCGGCGGCAAACTTCATCCATCCGTGTCTCTTGATCTCACGGCTCACAGCCGGCACGAAGTTATTCAGTCCTCTGCCGTGCGCGTCGCTGCTGTGTTTGACCGGCACTCGCACCCACAGCGTCAGCACCGATTGCTTGAATGCGCCTCTCAGCGCCGCTTCCTGGTAGTACTGCACACCCAAGCTATGAAACAGCGCCGCGTCCGCGTGCGTCCTTCCTTCGTCTCTCGTCGCTACGTGCCGAAATACCGCCCGACCCGGATCAGCTCCAACAGAGAGCCGAAACTGAAGCACCGTGCCGGGCGGCTTCCTCACTGCCAACAGCCGGGCGATCGTGTCCGCGCGCGCTTCGATTACGTGATCATCTCCAAACACCGTAGGCGCCAGCTCCAGTCGATAGCCCATCGTGTATGACCCGTCCGCGTGTCGCAGCGCCGCTTCATATATCCCTACAATCGACGAATCCCGCTTACGACCGGGCGGTGAACCAAGATAACGCCGCTCTCTCTCCAACATCTCTATCTCGTCATACACGGCGGCCCGAGAACTACCGTTGAATTCTTTCAACTCGCCACGAGCACTCACATAGACCGGAATTAGTCGCACGGCAGTTCCGAGGCCGATTCCTAGCCCGGCAACTCCAGCCGCCCCCGCAATAATCAGTCCCGGCTCCATTCGCGCCTCCTGAAACGTCAGCACAAAAGGGGTACAGTTGCGCGCCCCATGCTCCCTATCAGTTCTTGATCCACAACCGACCGCCGCGAATTAGATCACTCGGTAGTCGCCTACGATGGTCAGCGTGTTCCACCAGCGCTCGCAGGTGGTGTTGCAGCCAGTGCGGTTTCTTTCCCACTCGAATCAAATTCAGCGCAGCGATAGTCACTACCATCGCCAGCACTGTCGTTATCAACTCGAGCGGGATCTTCCACAGCTTGAGATCGAGCAAGTATGGAATTGTGTAGCTCAAGAGTCCTGCCGCCAGCACAATCTTCCAATCGCTCGACACAACACCGAATACCGTTACCGGCAGGTATATCTGTGAACGAACCGCACGTGGCCGCAACATAAATGGTCAAACTCCTTTCTCCTCGTGCAAGAAGAATCACTGACCGACATCAGTGTCTACATCAACGGCCTGGCCTTTTGCGAAGCTATAGGCCAGCGACGCGATTCCGCCAAACGCCATCGACGCTCCCCCTCCAATGAACTGGCGTGCGTACGGCTTCTCGAGAAAGATATTTACGGTTCCCCAGGCGACTGCTCCTATGCCAAGCAGGAACAGAATATTCCTCGCCCAACGAATGGCTTCGCGCACGCCGTTGCCCACAGTCTGGTCTGAACCGCCGAAGATATTGCCTCCGGGCGATTGCGCCAGCACCGGGCACGTGATTACAAGAACCATAAAAATGAGCGCGAGCAATGGCTCGACCATCCTTATGAACACTGCTGCGCGAATCAGCTTCTCACCGGCTCGCGCGATCCGAGATTGTTCGCGAATCTCTTCGTCAAGCGCCGGTCGCGCAGACCGAGTTCTCAAGTTACTTCTCATCCGCTTCCAGTCCCACATACATACCTCCACTTATTCAGAGTCACTGATTATTCAGAGTCACTGACGAAAATGTTGGGGACCCGTCGGTCCCCAACGATAGTCCTTCCTTTGGAGAGTTCGAATGCCGGCTGAGCCGCGCGGCCAAGCTGTTCGGCGCGACAGCTCAGTTCAAAGAGCGTGCCAAAGAAGCAGTAGGACGAGTGACAACTAGTCAGAGGCACCAGGGCGAATCCTTGAAGTCCATCACAACCTACTAGGATTGGCTCGAAGCTGTGCGGGCATCGGGGTTGCCTTGTACAACATTCATGAGAACTCTCTTGCTCATCGCTATTCTCACTATTCCCGTTCCAGTAGCTGCACAAACACACGCTGGCAGAAGCTCTGATATTTCTCTTACTATCCAACGAGCCGTTGCTTTTCATCCCGCCATCAGAGCCGCAGCGGCGCGCAACGCTCTCGATCCTCACTTGCTCTGGACTATCGCTTACCTTGAGACGCGCTTTCGCCCGCAGCTTGTCTCGCATAAGGGAGCCTGCGGATTGATGCAGTTCATTCCTGCGACCGGACGTAGGTATGGCTTACTCACCCGCAGTGATTTGCACGATCCTCTTCGATCGATCGACGCTGCCGCGAGGTATGTCAGAGACCTCAATATGATGTTTGATGGAAGGATTGACCTAGTGCTGGCCGGCTATAACGCTGGTGAGAATGCAGTCATTAACTCAGGCTATAAAGTGCCGCCCTACCGGGAAACTCGAAGTTACGTTACGCGAGGAGTATCGGTCTTCAAACGGATAGCTCAGACAAACATCTTGTCTCTGGAGCCGGGTCTGCAGGTTAGAACGACCGACGTCACACGAGCTATCTCCTCCGCCAATCGTCCTCCGCTCCGGTATCACCCTGCTCCCTCGGGAACTCAGTCCACCCGCTCTATTTACTTTCGCCAGTAAGCCAGACTTACTCAGGTCACCTTCCCAGACAAGTCACCGCGAGCATGAGCAGCATTGTGTTCAATCCTCTACAGGCAGCGCTCGCAGCTGCTAGGGGGTACTTTTTTCGACCCACTGGGTTCATTTTTCGACCTGAGGGTTCTATTTTTGTACCCCTCTTCAAACGCTATTGTCGCGATAGCGCATAATGGCTTTTGACAAATCTACACCGAGTAGCGTTTCGCAAGCGACTTGAAACGGAAGCAGCAACGAACAGTCATTTAATCAAAACCATCTTCTGACTATGTTGGAGTGTAACGGCCATTTACGTTTCTGGCTCACCCAAACGATTTGTTTGCTGCTGCTGAAAAGCGCAAACTAACAGCGGCTCTTGGGAATCTTCTTAAACAGACCCTAGAATGGAAACTAGAATAATCAACAATCAATATGCGCTCACACCCTTAGTGAAGAAAGGTGGCATGGCAGAGGTGTACCGAGCGGCCGATCTCTATCATTCCGGGCGCACAGTGGCCCTTAAGCTATTCACGGCGGCAAATGTCGATGAGGACATGGTTGCTGAGTCGTTTAAGCGCGAGACTCTTGCGCTCAAGGAACTCAAGCACGAATCGATTGTAGAGTTGCTTGATGTGGGAACTGACAGGGAGACAGGCCGACACTTCATTGTGCTTGAGTGGATTGAAGGTGACCTTTCTGACTGGCTGACCACTTCTTCTCTCACGGGGTGGGATTCCTTTTATGAGACAATAGGTCAGGATGTTCTGCGAGCGCTAGCATTTGCTCACAACCGCAATGTTATTCACCGCGACCTCAAGACGAAGAATATCCTTATCGACCAGAACGGCCGTGTGAAGCTCATAGACTTTGGGATCGCGCAACTGAAGAGCGCCATTCAGTCGGCGGTGACGCTTGTGGACTTCATTTCTCCTCCATTTACGCCCAGGGAGATTGATGATGGTGAATACAGCTACACTCGTGACCTATATGGCTTTGGCGTTGTCGTATTGGACTGTCTCACAACTGTGGAATTGCGAGACTACCCTGATGTCTATGCGGCGCTGGGGAACCTTAATGTACCTCCAGATGTCTTTCAACTCATAGAACGGTGCGTTTCCGTCAATCCTGCCGATCGGCCCGTCCACGCTGGCATCCTTCTGCAAGAACTAGACAATATTCGGGCCAGGTGCTTCCTAGAAAGAATCCCAAAGTCATACTGTCATCTTCGCCTCGCCGCAACAGCCCTTAACACACTTCGAACACGGTTTAGGTTGCGGTTAGAGGCAGACTTGCAGAAGGCGATTCTCGATGATCTCGGAGCCGAGTGCGGTATAGAGCCTTACAGATCGCCGAAAGACGAAGGAGTTCCAACGATCCCACTGCACGACGGCGACTATACATTATTTGGAACGTCATACCTTTATCGCGCTATGTTAAACGGACCGCAAGAAGACAGGCTTGTGATCGTAAATGCATGGCCATTCGATCCCTCCTATCTGGAGAAGAAGCGAGAAACGGCTTGGCCACTTCCCTACCAATTTAAGTTTGGTAACCCGCGTACGCTAGACGAAGGTCAGCGAACAATTCGTGAACTCCAGCTTGAAGTTGGGAAGCACCAAGCTGAACTCCAATCTAAACGAGTGGAGGATGCAGAGGAGCGACTGCTTCAGATTTGGAAAAAGACTCTAGATGCTAAAGCATTCATAGAGAGGAACCGAGAGCCCTCCCTTCAATATACAAATGTCTCGTTTGAAGGAAGGCGCGTTATTTTCCACTTAGTGGATCTACCTGACCGAGATCTCTTGGGCCAAGCACGGAGGGTCAAATTAACCGACGGGAACTATCTGCGTGGAGAGGTGGAGGAGATCCGAGTCGACAAGCTTCACCTATTTGCTGAACAACGAAATCATGATCTAGTGCCAAAATCTGGGAAGCTTGAATTCGATACTAGCGCAGCCAACCAAGCAATTGATCGTCAGAAGAGGGCACTTGAGAGCGTGAGGTCCGATGAGGCAGTGCGGTCCGATCTTCGTTATTTAATAGTACAACCGGCTCAAGTGACAGTACCTGAGATTAGCGACGACCTTGAATTCTTCAATGCTTCGCTAGACTCTGCAAAGCGTACGGCGGTCCAGAAGGCGCTTGGAACTCGTGACTTCCTCGTTGTCGAAGGACCTCCTGGCACAGGCAAGACCACCTTCATAACAGAAGTCATATTACAATACTTATCCCGCAATCCAGATGCGCGGATACTACTCGCATCGCAGACTCATGTTGCACTCGATAATGCGCTCGAGAAGATCAGTGACCACATCGGAGAGTCGAAGCAGTTTTCGGATATCAAGCTTGTACGTATTGGCCGAAATGGAGACCCCCGCATCGCTCCAGCCGTCCACCATTTATTGGTTGATAACCAGATGGACTCCTGGTGCGAGGAAGCGATTACTCAGGGGCGTGAATTTCTCAGTGACTGGGCCACGGACAGCAAGCTTTCACGTCATAATGTGGAAGTTGCTAAGGTGCTTAAAAAACTCAGCATTACGAATTCTGACATCGAAAACAAGGAGGCAAAGCTTGCGGATCTGCGCAAAGAGTTAAGCCGGCTCGATGAGGGGCTCCCTGATACGCCCTTCGACAAGTTACTGGGTGAAGGTGAAGTTGAGTTTACTTTATCCCTTAGGGACGACATTTATGCGGTTGATACGGACCTGAAGGCCGTGAGAAAGGAAGCAAGACAGCTTGCAGAGCAATTACGAAAGCTAGAACCAGACGTTGCCGATGATCTATTAAACTCTTCGCCGGCAGAGCTCGGAAGCTGGATTAGCGATTACTTGCCAGACAGTCCTGGCACCAGGATGTATCTTCAACTATTGAGCATCCAGTTGGAATGGGAACAAAGGTTCGGCCGAGGAAAAGATTTTCAGACAGCGCTATTTGCATCGTCGCATGTTGTAGCCGGAACCTGCATAGGAGCGGTAGGGGTTAAGGGAATTGCCGAGATCGATTACGACCTCTGCATAGTCGATGAAGCGTCAAAGGCGACACCGACCGAGGCGTTAGTGCCCCTTTCGCGGTCTCGCAAGTGGATCCTCGTAGGAGATCAGCGACAGCTCTCTCCTTTTCAGGAAGACGCTCTTCAGGATCAGAACGTGCTAGAAAGCTTTCAGCTAACTCGTGATGACCTCAAGCGAACACTGTTCGACCATCTTGTGGAGAGCCTACCGCCTGAGTGTCGTTCGGCCTTAACTACTCAGCATCGGATGGTCCCCCCAATTGGGAATCTTATCAGCGAATGCTTTTATGACGGCGCGCTCAACAGTGCTAGGAAGGTTGAAGACAATCTTCTTGGGGGAGCGCTCAAAGCGCGGATAACATGGTTCTCAACTTCTCGATTGCAAAACAGGCAAGAGTACCAGCCGGGAAAAACGAGTTATGTGAATCCATGCGAAATATCAATCATTCTCCAAACTCTGAAACGAATTCAGTTCTTTGCCAAGATAGCAAAACGACATTACAGTGTCGGGGTGTTGACCGCGTATGCGGGTCAGAAGCGAGAGCTCGAACGCCAGTGTCGATCACAAAGCTGGGATATGCTCAACATTGAATGCAATACGGTCGATGCTTTTCAGGGACGCGAGAAGGATGTCGTTATTTATTCGGTCACACGCTCAAATGACCTAGGAGACATCGGGTTTCTTCGCGAGATGAAGCGCATCAATGTCGCTCTCTCTAGAGGGCGCGATTACCTAGCGATCGTGGGCGACCACAAGTTCTGTAGGTCTTCATCTGGAGAGAATCCACTTAAGGATGTTGTGAAGTATATGGAGAGCCATCTTGGAGACTGTAGGATTGAAGAGGTTCGGGAATGACACCAGAAGAAATCGTGGAAAGATACTCGAATCGCCCTGGCCACAGATTTGTGGGTTATCTCGAGGTAGGGCTTCCGATCTATCGGCTGCAGGTCCAGGCGTTCACCCTCGCGCACAAGAAGATTCCGCCGATCCAGGAGTTCGTGTTGCGGACAATCACTGCTGGACTGACAAAGAAGGCTGAGATTGGTACTTTCCTCGGTCTCAGAGAGCCTGTAATCCGTGGGGCGCTCGTTAACCTAAAGCTCAGTGGGGACCTCGACCAAGTTATTAGTGCCGGAATTCGTGGTGACAATTGGGCTCTCTCGGAGAAGGGCAAACGTACACTCCGAGAAGCAATACAAATTGAGCCCATCGAGCGCGAATTCGATATCTACTACGACAGGCTGCTTCAAGAGGCCGCACTCTATGAGAGAAGAGAGACCCTTAGACCGCTTGCACTCAGAAACAGTGGCAGACTTGAGATTCCTCCAGTAACCAATCGACGCCCTCAGGTTGCAGACCTTGCGCTACAGGACGTTCAACGCATAGTCCAGCAGGCGTTGCGGTCCGGCGAACAGCTTGGCGATTATAAGAGCGATCTACTCGCGCTGAAGAGCATCGAAAAATGGGAATCTCTCTTCCGTCTAGCCGTTGCCATCGTTTTTCGATCGACAGATAGCGACGAGCCTAGTGTCTCCTTCTTCGTTGAAGGGCGTCCGTCTCCGAGGCACGATTCTACGTTCGCACAGTGCGGCGGAGTGGCTAAAATAGAACGCCACATCGGCAGGTCTCTGTCGGGCCAGTCGTCTGAGGCAGTAGAGGCAAGGCTCAAGCAACTAATGCCACTGCTCAAAAAGGAGAACCTACCAGACGAGCACCAAGTTGTCCTGATCGAAGACGAAGAAGCAAGGTCAGCCGCAGAGATCGAGGTGGCTACGGACCGAGCAAGAACCGCTATAACGGAAGATGGAAAGAAAGAGGCAGAAGAAGAGTTGCAAACTGCCACGCAGCGGCTTGCTGCAGCCCAGGCTTTACTAGGCGAATACACCAAGTGGATTAAGCATCTCAAAGTGTTCCATCACCCGCCGATTCTGAGGACGGCGCTTGAAGAGGCCAATGAGCGGCTCATCATAATTGCGCCTTGGATTCGAGCTAGTGTCGTTGACCTTGGTTTCCTCCGTCGGTTGGTTCAGTTGCTACAGCGCGGCGTACGTGTATTCATTGGTTGGGGAATTGCAGGTACTGAGGATCGGGAGAAGCTCGGATGGCCAGAGGACCTCCAGGCTCTAGAAAAGCTAAAACAAACTGCAAATCAGTTCCCGAACTTCCAGTTCAAGTATCTCGGTGACACTCACGCCAAAGTCTTACTCTATGATCGAGGCGTAGTTGTCATAGGAAGTTTCAACTGGCTTTCCTTCAAGGGAGATCCTGATAGAACCTTCCGTGATGAGCAGGGCTTTCTTGTTGCGGTGCCAGCAATCGTCGATCAGGTCTTCGATGACGAGGTCGCCCGCTTCTCAGAACAGCCTGTCGCTTCAAGGCCAGCTGCACCAGTGGAACAAATCATTCAGACTCCTCGTGTAAACACGCCGATGGGTTCGCCCCGAGTCTCCAAGCCTGCCAAGTCAAAGCGCGGCCGCGGGGGGAAGCACGGCGTACTTAGAACCTATATACCACCGGGTGCGCCGCCGCTTCCGGACCCGCTTAAGTTGCTTGAGCAGTCTGTACAGAAGAAACTGGAACGCGACCGTCTTCGCCAGCGGGAGAAGCCGGAAAAGCCGGGAAAGAAACCGAATAACAACAAATAATCAGCATTCCCTGAGTCAGTTTTAGACCCAGGCGGTACGATTTTCGACCGAGGGAAGTCTCTTTTTGTACCCCTCGTCATTCGAAAGCCGGTATCAGATGCTCGGCTCCACGCAACGTGGTACTTTCCAAGGCATCTTGGAATCGGAAGAGGAACAATTAGACTCCTATCCCAACTCCACTCTGATCATCTCCTCAGTCACGCGCAAATACT
Source organism: Acidobacteriota bacterium (assembly GCA_038040445.1). Lineage (NCBI taxonomy): Bacteria > Pseudomonadati > Acidobacteriota > Blastocatellia > Candidatus Onstottus > Candidatus Onstottus frigus. The sequence goes on from JBBPIG010000005.1 coordinate 233,651, forward strand.
CTCGGCGGCCAAGAACAATCATTGACTCGATTGTGATTGGAACGCCGATTGTATTCAGACACGGCGGATGAACAGCTTTCGCTTAGGCCTTAATCTCCACGACAGTCGCGACGATCAGGAAGAGATAGTCATGGTCACCAGGAAACAGTACCTTGCTGTTGCTGACGACTTCTTACGTAAGCTTTTTCCCGAACTCACTCCAGAACGGTTGCCTTATCCAGGACCTTTCACCGTCTTCATCGCTGATGACGAATGCGTACTCCACTGATTCACAAGGAGAACTCGTTGTGTTGAACAAAGCTCAAGTCGAGAACGACAAGCCGCGCGTCGCGCCTGTTCCTGGTTCCACCACTAAACGTGAGGCGCTGCGACTTTCTGCCATCTACCGCGATCCACAGGATGTTCGCACCGTTATTCATCTCGCGCGCAGCGGCATCGTTCTCACTCTCCTGCTGCTCATAAGCATTGTAGGCAATTTCTATCAGTACTATCGCAGACCAGACCGCATCGTCGTTGATAAATCCAGTGGCCGTGTTGTCGAAATCAACGATCGCGACTACGGCGAGACCGAGGCCGTCCAACTCGGTCCCGAGCATTTGACTGACGCCGACAAGAAGTACATCGCTTCTGAGTTCGTTCGTTCCCTCTACCAAATCGACCCGGCCACCAGGTCTAAAGACATCGAGCGCGCCCTCAGGATGATGCTCCCCGATTCTGCTTTGAAATTTGCGCGGTACTTGAAGCAAGACAACATCCTCGACAAGCAACTCCAAGAAAGCTGGCAGGGCGCGTGGACCGCTCAAGACATTACTATCGATTCAAAGGACCATTATACGGTCCGCGTCCTGGGTCGACAGGACATCCACCGACTGGACAACGGCGTCACGCTTGATGAGCCTCGCCAACTCAGTCTTTCACTCAAGCTCATTGCAGACCCCAAAGGCAGGGCGGACCGCAATCTCCGCTCAGGCTTTCTCATTTCCAGTTTTGATTACAAGGAAATCCAGTAGAACCGAAAAGGAGACTTATGCATTCCGCTAAGGCCGCAACGACTTTGATTCTTCTTGCGCTCATTGCGTGTCCGACGCTTGCGCTCACGCAGAACAAAAGCAGATCGCAGAGATCCAAACACTCGTCGGTTGGGAGACAAAGTGCCGATGACTTTGCGCTGCCTGCAGTCTCCCTCGTCTCTGGAACCCCCGAATATCTTTCGGGCGAGGCTAATGTCACCGTCAAGGGAAACGAGAATCCCATCATCCGTCTCGGCCTTGCAACGTCCGGCGTAACTCTTGTGGAGTTTCCCGCCGCTGACAGGTTCTTCGCTCTCCATCCGGGCAACTCTGAGATGGTCACGATTGACGAGTCGCCCACAAAACAGAATGATCACTTCTTCGTCTTCAGAGCAGGAAGTAACTTTGTTTCACCTCCTGCGGCGAGTTCTTCTACGGGTCCCGCAGCCTCCATCATCGCGCAAATGCGCTCGGGCATGGTCGTCACCTTTCTTATTTATCCTGTGCGAGAACTCTCACAGATGGCGCACCGCGTAGTCGTTCTCTATGACCGCGTAGCGGTGGTAGCCGCCCGACGCGCGGCTGGGCTCGCCGTCAATCTTGAAGAGAAAGAGCAGGAACGACAGGAGCGGTCAATAAGGATTGCCCCCGAGACTGAGCGTTCAAGCACGTCCACGCAGTACCGCAGCAGTGATGCCAATCCAGATGCTCGACCCCGAACCGTAGAACCACTTCGAGTAGCAGACGGGCGTGATAACGATTCAATCATCAAGGCTTCCTCAAGCACGGCTCAACAGTCCCCGAACACCAACTCCAATACGAAATCCGACCGTGACTTTGGAGCTGAGGCGCGCAAGGCCCTGAAGCTTGCTATCACATCGTCAAAGCCAAAGAAATGGTCACCACCCGCGCATGGTCTTTCCATCGCTACTTCCACTCCCAAAGACTTCAACGACAAAGACGGCTCAGCCATTGTTATCGTCGCTGTTTCCAACATTCTCCCGGAGCCGCTAAGAATCGTGCCCGGCCAGCCTGACATCGCTATTGAGACTCGTGACGACCAGGGCAAGAAGACTCTTCTGGTAGAGCAGATCAAGCCGATCCATGTTGAGTCATCCGGGCTCGGCGACTCAATCCCCGCCGGCGCGACTCTTTATTACGCGATTATCTATCGCCGCCCCGTGCTCGGAGTTCGCCAGCGCCTACGCGTCACCGTAGGTCAGATCAATGCCGCCGACGATCCAGCCGTGGCCGATCTCACAAGTTCCACTAGATGAAGTTTGCGCACTGCCAAGGAGATGAGATGAAACGCAATCAAGATGATGATCTAACCGCACAATCGAGAGATGTTGAGCTTGACCAGAACACCGAACGGGCCGCGCCAACGTCTGGTGAGCGCGAACCGGACGTACATTCGACACCCGAGCGGATAACTCTTCAAGAAACGGAGGCACATCGAGTCTCGCCATTTCAGGAATTCGACGAGCAGGCGCATCATGACCCCGATCCATGGTCGCGAGGTGACGAGCGGGATGACGCTGAGCTATCAACTCACTTGGGAGCGCGCGTGCCTTCGAAGAAGACGAAGCGCAACCGCCGTCTTATCTCAGCAGCCGCGCTTCTAGTTATCATTATCGGTGGCGTACTCGCCCTTTATTACATCTTCAGTCCATCACGCTCAGTAAAGATCAACGTCAAAACCAAACAGCCTACTCAAACTCAGGACGCAATTGCGAAATCCGATAAAGCTCCAGAGGATGTTACCGCTGAGGCTATCGCCGAAGTGAGAAGAGCAATATCTAATCCCTCTGCCGCTGCATCACCTTCCACCGCCACCTCTGTTCTTCCACGCGGAGCTGAGAACCTCCCCGCGCCTTTGAGTTCTACCGTTCTCCCGTCCGACCCAAGTGAGACGCCAAGCGACACCAAGCAGCACGAAGCATCACCACGTGAGGAGAGTAGACGAAATCGCGAGCGATCTATTCGGTTCGTAATTGATGGCGACCAATCCCCGATCCGGAAGGTTAGTCTCGACTCGCATCCAAATGACGCCGCTGATCGACGGGACAAAGCGCTTTTAGACGCGTTACCCGTCACAAGCTCCCAAGACGGGCGCCCGTCCAAAACGAGTTTCGTCGCTAACGGTTCTCGCAAGCCCTCGCCAAAGCCCTCCGTCGCGCCGGTTGTCCTGCCAAGCTTTGGCTCGATTCTTCCCGTTCGCACCCTCGGGAAGATCTACACACTTCGTTCTGGCTCATCGATCCGCCTTGAACTCACTCGATATGTTTCCGGTGAAGGATGGTCTCTCTCGAAAGGCACCGTCCTCATCGGTCAGGTTCGTGGCAGCGAGCGCGATCGCGCTTTCATCGCCATCACCGGTTTCATCGATCCCTCACGAGATCGATTCGTCAACCTCAACGGCGAAATCCTTGGTGATGATGGCGGGTCAGGTATTCGCGGTGAGTTCCATAAACTATCCAGCGGCTGGTCTCGCGCTTTCGCCCGCGTGGGTTCCGCCGCCGTCAATGTTGCCGGCGCTATTGCCGGCAGTCGCATCAGCGGGCAGCCCGTTATCATCACCGATGTCGGTTCACGCACCATCAGTCCGTTCAGCACTGAGGTTGATTCATCTCTCCTCAACCAGGCGCGCGGCTTCGTCGAGGTCCCGGCGGGCACGTCAGGATTTGTAATGGTCACGACGCTTCCAGCCGATGTTAAAGCCGTCGACGCCGAGCCCGATCATCTCGCTCAATTTTCAGACACGACTACTGCAAGCGCGAACCAATCAGGTGCTCTGACCCAGGAAGAACTCGCTCAGCTTCTCACCTCCGGCGACACGATGCGCATCCGTGAAGCGCTCCCACGCTTGTCGCCCCAGATGCGACGCGTCGCTGAGACCGTTCTTGCTGAGTCCGCAAAGAAAGAGTCGGACCGCGAATAACCTCGAGCAAGTAGATCAATGATCCCTCATAATCCTAACCTGCCGACGATAGATCCTCGCTTGCTCGTCGACTCGGATGGACCTGCCGCCCTCGCCGATCTTCTCGCTCAGACCGGCTACGTCATTCAGCGGCGAATGCTCATCGACCTCAAGCACGTCTTGCGCAGCGGTAAGCCATGGCTCATTGAAGGTCCACGCGGCGGCGGTAAGACAGCCCTTGGCGAAGCTCTCGCACAAGCCTGCAACTTGCCCTGTTTTTATTTGCAAGGAATGCAAGGACTCACTCTTGATGACGTGCTCTACTATTGGGATCGGGAAGGACAGAACCAATGGGTCCGTCAAGCTACCTCCTCCGGTAAATCACTCGCCGCCGCGCGCGCAGAGCAGTGGTCCCGAGAGTACCTCGTACTCGGTGAAGCGCTAGGCGCCTTCGATCTGGCTGCAAGCTGCGACATCACTCCCATACTGATCATCGATGAGGCCGATAAGCTCCAGGAGCACATTGAAGACATGCTGCTCCAACTTCTCGGCCGCGGATGGGCGCACGTGCCGCGCTTCGGCGATATCGGTATCCGCGATGGCGGCAAGTGGCCCGTCGTCATACTTCTCTCCAACGACATCCGTCACGACCTCTCACCACCACTACGCTCGCGCTGCCTCTACAGTTGGCTCGAACCACCGACTCCGCGCGAGGAGGTTCGCATTCTTCGCGCTCGTGTTCCTGCCGCCTCGCCCCAGTTGTTGGGCAATGTGGTGAAGATCATTAACTGCATTCGCGGCATCGGCGGAGTCACAGACAAGCCGGGCCTGAGAGAAAGCATTGACCTTCTGACTGCACTTTCAAACGACGCGTCAATTACCTGGTCCGCTGAACTCCTCGAAGAGCACCTCTGTTTTCTTGGGAAGAGAGTGAGGGACCGCTCGAATCTTGAGAAGGGTGTCGCGCGTCTGCTGCAGGCTATTCGCTCGCCACACCCAGACATCGATCGTTGGGTTGAATCGGCGTGCGCCGAAAGCATTTCGATACTCGAGGAAACCGCATGAAGAAGACTCAGATTGCGGCTCTTGCGCCTGCGCACAAACGGACACTGCTCCTCACCGCCGCAGCCGCATTGCTTCTCATCGTTATGCTCGCCAAATATCTGGCACCTCGGAACGTACCATCTGTTGATCCGACCGTCTCTATCGAACGCGCGCAGAACGACGACACTCCCAATCAACGCGGCGCCCAAGCTCCAAACCTTCCCGACGATGGCGAGGTCTATCGCACCGCCGAGCGGCTTCGCGAAGCTTCGGCCGTCGCACTCGCTGCGGGTCTCTATGTCGCGGGAGAACAAGTCAACCGCCGCTATCCTCAAAGCGCTGATTCTCTCATCGCCGGTTTACGATCAGCCGGCCTGTTGCCTCCAGCCATCACGGTCGATGGCCGCGCCATGCTCCACTCGCATTTCGCAAGGGTACTACTTCGCTTCAGATCAAATCCTTTGGCGATTGAGACGATCTCTGTACCGAATTCTCGCGAGGATGGACCAGGTTTGATGGTTCGCATTCCCGGCTCCGGTCCTGATGGCGATCGCGGATCTGTCTTTATCGCCGATCGACTTGGTGACATCAATCCACCCAGCCCGTTCGCTTCAATCACCGACTGTGTACGTGCCGGCTGGATTGATCAGCCGATCAATCAAGCTGAGACGCCTCAAGAACAACAGCAGCAACTGCGCGCTTGGCTGGCTACGAGGCGGCCTCGGTAAGCCAGTCCTAAAGGAGGGATGCTCCTCACGTGTCGCTACTGCACTACATTGAACAATATGACGCCGTGCACGGCATACCGCGTCCGATGGACGCACCTCATCTGACGGCTTATCACGCGGCTCTTCGTTGCCTTACCACCGGCGCCGGAATGCTGGGCCTCGTTCTTTGCGGGTTGCTTTCGGCTTACCTTCTCTGGATCACCGCTAATAACCTTAGCGTAGATTTCGAGGTTCGGTTGATCTTCGTCATCGGCATGATCATGGCTGTCTTTGTGGGATCAATGGACGCCTTGCAACTTGTGCTTCCCTACTACCGCTTCAAGCAGCGCGTTACTCACGGCTCAGCTATGTGGGCCGACACTCCCTGGCTCAAGGCTGAAGGATTTGCGCAGGACTTCACCGATACTCCCAAACCGGGCGACCTGCGCATTGGCGTACTCCATACCGGTCATCAGCTCGTCCTCCCCGCGTCTCATACCATGCGACACCTCGCCATGTTTGGTCCTCCGGGCTCCGGCAAGTCCAAGACCTTCCTGATGACTTTCCTACGCAACTGGGCTAATTCCGGCTCCACCATTGTCCTTGACCCTAAGGGCGAACTCTTTGAGGAGACCGCCTCTCTGTATCAGCATGTCTATCGGCTCGACCTAATGGATCCCAGCCGGTCTGACTGCTGGAACTTCCTGCCCCACTGTAAAGGCAATGCCGAACTCGCCCATCAGATTGCTTCTATCATCATCGGCTTCAGCCCGAGCAACAAAGGCACCGATACTGAAGACTTCTGGCGCAACTCTGAAATCGCCGCGCTTGCGGCAATCCTTCTACACTTGCCTCAGATCATCAACGATCCCACTCCGGCGATGATCAATGAATTCATCTCTCTGCGCTCTATCGATCCGGCTGAAGGCGAGTCGGAGTCGCCTCTGACCAAAGAGATGATCAACTCTCCTGATCCTCAGGTCGAGGTCTACTGGGGAGCCTTCACCAAAGCCAAGCGGGATCTTCAAGGCTCCATACTGACTGGCGTCATTTCCAAGTGCCAGGCCTTCACTACTCCTAATGTGAAGGTGGTCACTACTAGTCTTACTGATCCTGGGTCCAGTCCTCGAGAGGCCATTGATCTCAAGATGCTGCGCAACCCGAGCACTGCTATTTACGTGGTCATTCCAGAAGGCGACGCCGATCGCTACGCCTCGTTTCTAACGACTTTCTTTGGCCTCGCTATGACCGTCCTCAGAACTCTACCTGTTACGTCCGACACCGTACCCGCCCTGTTCGTCTTCGACGAGGCCGGTAACATCCCGATTCACGGTCTTAAAGAGATGCTTGGTGTCGGGCGCGGACGGAAAGTCGGTCTCGTTCTCGCCTATCAGAACCTCGGTCAGGTCTACGCTCATTACGGGCGTGATGGCGGCGACGCAGTTTTGGGCTCCATCAACACAATGATCTTCTTGCCTGGCTTGGACCAACGCACTACTGAATTCGCGGCTACGAGAGTAGGTAGGACCACCGTTCTTCAGCAAACGACCATCGACGCAGTCGGCACGCAGAACGACGCTGAGCGGCTTGCGGAAACGAGACGCGACCTTGTTGATGCGGCCGAGCTGCGCCAGCTCGTTCGACACAAGCAGGCTGTCGCCATCATCGATACTGCTCCTCCTATCAAATTCTCTTATCCTCCGTTCATTCAAGCCTCGCCTGCGACGCTATCTATTCCCGCCTACAAGGGCACACCCCATATCATCAATCTCAAGGGGGCTCAGAAGGTAAACAGACCAGACGGGGATAAGCGTACTGGGTCGACAAATCCCACAACGGTCGCGGCCCCTTCGGATAATTGCCAGCAGGCCATCGAGCACAAAAAATCATCCCCGGCTCATTCACAGCAAGCGGCGCCACGACCGGCACGACAGAACCCACAAGAACCCGAAATCAAAATCTGACGCTAGAGAAATGCCTATGCCGTCACCAGAAGGAAAATCAGGCTTCCGATTCAGCTATCTCATACTGGGCTTCTCTGCCGTCGCTCTTATTGGCTCGTATCTCTATTCTCTCTGGACCGTTTCTCAACGGGAGAAAGCGATGCTACCGCGACCGGCGGTTGACCAGATAGTCAAGGCGCTCAGGACCTATCATCACCAGGCAGGCCGATTCCCGCAAAGCTTCGTTGAACTCGAAGCGCGCGTCTGGCGGCACAATCATTCTCCCAACTTCGGCGACGACGGACGTAGCCTGTCGATGGCCAATTATTACTACCTGTACTATGCGGTCGATTCGGGTGCCTGCACTCTGTGGGCAATACCCATCAACAAGCGCAGAGAAGAGGGCTCGACATTCTTCCTCACACTTTCGCCCGAAACAGTCCGCCGCTGGAAGGGAGCGCCTCTAGCCCTCGAAGAGATCAAGCGCCTTCCTGCGCTTCCCGAACCCGCTCAGCTCGCACTACTCGGCCTCACTGAGCAACAACCAATACAGCTACAGCGCTCGCCCAATGGGCAGAAGCTTCAACTGGGGAATTGATAATGCGAACAAGAATCGACAATAGCAGCCGACGCTACACTGGCGGGCGCACCAAAGAGGCGCTCACGTACGCGGTAAGGCTCGTCGTCAGCCAGCTTTCTAACGGCATTGATCTAGCGGAGGCGGTTCAGTTCGCAGCGAAATATCACAACGTCACCTGCGCGGCGATTGAAGCGGAGCTTGCGAAAAAGGCTGGCGTTCTCAGTCGATAATGTCGCCCTCGTCATCAGCTTGTTGCTCGCCCTTCCTTTCCTACCGCGACGATGCGGCGCAGCATTCCCGTAAAGATGAGCTGGTGTACCGGGAAGAGAACGTACCAGTAAAGTAGACCCGATAGTCCGATGGGATCGAAGATCGCAGTCTGGCGAATGGTGGAGCCCGAAGCATCGCCCTGCACTTCGAATTCCAGCCAGGCTTTGCCGGGCAGCTTCATCTCCGCTGAGAGCCGCAGCAGCCGGTCAGGCTCGAACGCTTCGACGCGCCAAAAATCAAGGGTTCCACCGACACTTGGCAATTCGGGATCAAGACGGCCTCGTCGCATCCCGACGCCACCAACCAACAGGTCCAGAAAGCCCCGGAGGCGCCACAGCCAATCGCCGAAGTACCATCCGGTCTTGCCGCCGATTCGGCGGATCGGGGCGAAAGCGCTGGCTGGCGGGCGGCTGACTCGCGCTACGCGCGAATCCACGATCCGCGCGCCGAATCGTGCGCCCCCCCAAGTCGGCTGGGGCCCTGCCGAAGAGAGCGCGTCGGACCAGCGCGTCTGCGCAAAGTCGCGATCCTCATTGCGTAACGCCCTGGCGATGGCTTCGCTGATTCCCATGGGTCGAATCGGGAATACTCGGAGCGCGATTGAGTCCTGCACCGTGGTCTGATTGCGCAGACTATCAATCAGCTTCCGACCGACGCGAGCGTAGAGGGGGGTCACCAACCCCAACCACAAACTGGAGAGTCCCGGAGTCAGCACGGGAACCGGAATAAAAGCGCGCCGCAAGCCGCGCTGCCGGGCGTACTCGCGCATAATATCGCCGTAAGATACCTGATCGGCGCCTCCGATCTCGTACACCTCGTTTTGCACGCCAGGCGCCTCCGCCCCGGCCACGAGGTAGGCCACCAAATCCTCAATCGCAATCGGCTGGGCCAGTGTCGCCACCCAGCGCGGAGCGATCATCAACGGCAGGCGTTCGGTCAACGCCCTGATCATCTCGAAAGAAAGACTACCTGAGCCAATCACAATCGAGGCGCGGAACTCGATCACCTCCACGCCGCACTCGCGGAGAATCTGACCGACTTCCTGGCGGCTGCGCAGGTGCGATGAGAGCGACCCTTTGCTATCCCCTAGCCCACCCAGGTAAATGATCCGATGCACCCCGGCACCTTGTGCTGCCACTCCGAAGTTTTGCGCCGCGCGCCGATCCTCCTCCTCGAAATCGCCTGCTGATCCCATCGAATGCACCAGGTAGTAGGCGGTATGAATACCCTGCAATGCCGACGCGAGAGCGCCTCGATCCAGGACATCGCCCGCGACCACCTCCGTCTCCGACGCCACCTTCGGGCGAAGGAATTCCGGGTGGCGCGCCAGACAACGCAATGGGTAACCCGCACTCTCCAGCGCCTTCAAAAGCCGCCCGCCGATGTAGCCGGTGGCCCCCGTGAGAAGTATCCGTCGAGTCAAACTTCGATGTTTCGCCGCTGGATTTGTAGCGCTCATAGTGCTCATTAGTTAAATAAGACGTATGGGTGAACAGCGATAAAGAACCAACATACTGTTCTCACGCTCAATTGATGCTCTTGTCTTGTTCCCCTCGGCAGGATTTCAGATGTCGCTCGGATCTCACGCCCTCATGCTCGGCACTCGCTTGAAGTCGTGTGTCACGACATCGGTTATCCCAACGCGTTCGGCTGCGGCGACGTTGATTGAGTCGTTCACGAACAAGCCATAGTCCCGGCGAATTGCATGACTTCGCGCGATATCAGCGGCTCTGATTTCAATAACCGCCAGAGGCAATTTGAGGAGCTTCTCGACCTGCGTCACGTAATCGCTTAACTTGGGAATGATTGTCGGATCGTCCTTCAGTTTCTTGAGAGCCTTGCTAGGCGTTATCAAACCTTTGCCAACTGCCTCGATCAACATTTGGCGATGAAGAAGCTCGGCGATTATGACCGTCGTTACCTGCCCCTCGATCTCATTCTTGGCAACCCGCCGAAGGAAATCCTTGCATTCCGAGGACGACCCTGCGATGTGATACAAAAGGATATTGGCATCAACAAGACACTTGCTGCCGGCCGACAACAGCTTAATATCCACTGAACTCCTCGTCTTCGGCGAGGCGGATTAGCGTCGCCCGGTCCGGCGCTTTTATTGAACCGAAGGTTTCCTCAACGATGGCGACCGCCGCGGCCTGCTTTCTAGCATCGCCGGAGGGCTCGGGCGCTATCTCCTCGAGGATCGTGGTTGCTAACCGTCGTCTTTCCTCGGTTGGAAGCTTCCGCGCTTCTTCTAACAGACTCAAGAGGTCCGTGCTCATGATCATCTTCCTCTCCAAGAACTCAGTATACTATTTTTGTAGCTCTTAGTCGTCACACGACTGCGTCCACGATCTGCAGTTCGAACGCCCAGCCTTCGTGAGAGGCTAGGATCGAGGCAAGATCATCAATTCCCAGTGCGATCCCATCAACGACCAAGAGTACGGCTCCTTCACCGTCTGACGTAATGCGACCGCTGAGTCGATCGTGCAGCATTCGATAAGTTCCCGCTGAACCGCTGACATGACGGGTCGCCAAAGCTCGGTACATCTTCTGCCTCAGTCTGCCGAGAGCGCCGTAAGGACTTGTCTCGCTGTACGCCGCGAACTCGTATCCGTTACCGCTACGCCCTTCCTCCTCGGCGCGCACTGTGAATCCATGGGCGCCCTCACTGCAATTGATTATGAAGACTCGCATGCGACCCGCATAGTCCTCGACCTCTTCCCTCATAGGAAAGTCGGCTTTCCACTGCCCCTTACGGCTCCTCATCGTAGTGATACCTCCTTTCGCCATTGGTGGGATTACCAGATTCTGAGTGCGGACACCTTCTTCCGCCGCCGAGCTCTTGTTCATCCAGTTTCAGAGAAACTCCGTTGGCTCCCTACCGATTCTATCCGAAGGCACGCAATGCTCGAAGTTGCTGCTATGGGACACTTATGGGACATATGAGACTCTCGACTAGGCCGTGCTGATCGCCAAGACAAGCGAGCGTTTGAGCAACTTGGATTATCAGAAGGCGTTCGGCGTCTCAAAGCCAATTGCATCGACGGATTTGGAAGATATGCTAAGGAAGGGCATATTGGAGAAGATAGGAACAACAGGCAAGGCAACCTATTACGTGCTCAACCGCAAAGGGCTCACAAAGGGCTCAAAGGGCTCATGAAAAGGTCAGAATGCAAAGGGCTCACGAAGGGCTCAAAGGGTTCACCCCAGGGACGCGGGCAATGGCTCATAAATGGTTCAATTGGCTCATCGGAATACGTGATTCCACCTGCCCCGTCCCCATCATTATTTAATACCCGCCGTTCATAGCACAGCTCAGACACGGCGGTAGCCCACCCGCCCACCCATCATTATTAATACCCGCCGTACGGCGAACATGCATCTGCTCAACCCATCCCGAACTAAACCCTCCCGGCTCATTCTCCTCTCCGACAAATTCAGGTAAAGGGGCAAGACGAGTCGGCCCAACGGCAGCGCTTGTTTGTCGCTTCGCGTCTTTCCCTATTTCACTGCCTACCTGCGGGCCGACCCCTATGACCTGAATTTGTCTCCGCTACACATGGCCTCTATCGGGTTTGTTACTAGTTTTTTTAATTCCACAAAACCCTTTGGAGGTACGACATGAACCTTGACGCAACCAATCAGCAGAAATGGAGCGACTTGTTAACGCAAGCCGTCACTCAACCCGGTTTGATCCTTAAAGCTTACTCGGCTTTTCACGGCTACAGCCTAGGCAATCAACTTGGCGCACTCGTGCAATGCCAGCTTCAGGGTATCGAGCCAGGCCCGATTGATACATATAGAGGATGGCTCGACAAAGGCCGCCACGTACGCAAAGGCGAAAAGGCAATCTGGCTTTGCATGCCTCTTACTCGCAAGAAGACCAACGGCGACACAGGCGAAGACGAGCTCTATATAACCGCTTTCGTTTGGAAGCCGCGATGGTTTGTGTTGGCGCAGACCGAAGGCGAGCCGGTACCAATGCCCGAGATTCCAGAATGGAACAAAGAACGCGCCCTTGCTGCGCTTGGCATCGAGCAGATTCCGTTCACACACACAAACGGCAATGTTCAGGGATACGCGAAGAAATCCCAGGTTGCTATATCGCCGCTTGCCGAACTACCTCACAAGACCCTGTTTCACGAAGTCGCCCACGTTGTTTTGCTGCACACGGCAGAATCCGATATCAACGACTCCGAACAGACCCCAAGGAGCTTACGAGAAGTTGAGGCCGAAGCAGTAGCACTTTTGGTTTGTGAATCGCTTGGCTTGGCATGCTCTGAATACTGCCGAGGCTACATTCAAAGCTGGCTTGAGGGCGACGTGATCCCGGAGAAGTCGGCGCAGAAAATCTTCGGAGCAGCCGACCGCATTCTGAAGGCTGGCATCAATCATCAGGCTGAGCGAACGCAATCAAACGCCAATCAGCCGTTGGCATGACCCTTGCACAACAAAGGCTGGGTGTTGCGAGCACCCAGCCCGACTTTCCGCCCCATTGACACGGGGAGAAAAGAGTTTCGACCAATGTCAACGTATCACGACCATTCCACCCATTCAACCGCTTTTGAGTTTGTTAGATCACGCTTCGGGTGCGCGCCCGAAGAACTCTCCTGCGCTGAGGCTGCAGCCTGCATAAACGCACTCGCTGAACTCCTCGACGCTCAACCGCCAGGCTTTTCACGCCTGCGCTTCACTTCAACAAACAAAGGAGAACAACACCATGTCAAGCTTTAACAAAATCACAGTCGTTGGCTATCTGGGCAGAGCCCCGGAACTGCGTTACACGCCGGATGGCACACCCGTTTCCAACTTCTCAGTTGCCACGACCGAGAGGCGCAAGGACAAGTCCGGTGAGCTTCAGGAAACCACCACATGGTTTCAAGTCGCCCTCTTCGGACGCCGTGCCGAGGTTGCGAATGAGTACCTGTCAAAGGGCAGCCATGTTTGGCTCGAAGGTCCGCTGACCCTGAATCAGTGGACCGACCGGGAAGGCGCAGCCCGCGTCAACCTGGAAGTCAGAGCCTCTGACATCAAATTCCTGTCTCCCTCAGCCGAGAAAGCCACAGCCGCAGCCGCCGCAGCGGAAGTGACCAGCGAGGAGCAGGACGTTTCGTTCTAGCGGCAATCCGTGGGCCAGTGTCGGGCACAGCGCTCGGCTCTGGCCCAAATTTTTCGCGGGTCCGCTTCTAGCGTACGCGGACCCGCGAGGCTCACGCCGGTCCGACAACGAGAACTAACTCAGCGACGCGCTGAGCCGTGCGTTGCTGAGATTGAGCCGACGAGTAGTGCGGCTGGGAGCAAGAATCATGAGTGACATAGTTGCTGAACTAGAGCATCGCTACGCTGGTCGAAGAGGGCTGCCATCTTCCGAAGTAGCCGAGGCCTCAGTAATGCTCGATCTCTTTCAAGGCCTTGGTGTCCAATGTTTCTCTCTCACGTTCACTGACGACACTGGACGCAAGGTAGCTTTCAGGCGGAATAGGTCCGTTGAATCACTGCGCAGTGAATTGCCGTGTTTATTATTCACCTCCTGCCAGAAGCGGCTGAACGTGATTGTGCGGCCGATTGCTGCACGCCCTCTATCGCTCATACAGCTTGATGATCTGAGCGCTTCCCAGCTTGATCGAGTGCGCGCGTTCTCTTTTCTCGTACTGGAGACGAGTCCAGAGAACTTCCAAGCTTGGGTAGCCGTCACTGACGCCAGTCACCAGACGATCCGCAGAGTTAAGAAAGCAGCAGGAGCCGACCTCAACGCGAGCGGGGCGACTAGGCTCGCTGGATCATACAACTTCAAATCAAAATACGCGCCCAACTATCCGCGCGTGCGGCTTCACTCCATTGCACCTCTGCACGCTGTCACAGTCGGCGAGCTTGATCGCGCTGGCTTAGTCGCACCCGAGGAGCACACGCCTCGCGCGCCGCGCCATGCTCCCAGCTATCGGCGCAGACATCGGTTGCTGGTGTGGCCCAGCTACGCACGCTGTCTGGCTGATGCGCTTGGAGCAAAGAATCATGAGGGCAAAGACCGCAGCGCGGCAGATTTCAACTTCTGCCTCATCTCTATAGATCGAGGCTGGTCTGTTGAAGCTACCGCAAACCAACTTATGGCTGAGAGCGAGAAGGCGAAGTCAACCGGATACAACTACGCGCTCTTCACTGCCAAGCGAGCTGCTTCCGTGGTTAGTAGCAACCGTCGTTGAATACATCTCGCATCGCGACATTGTCGAAGATTGAGACTTTGAAGATTGGAGAAGGACTATCATGAAAAGCTGGAGAGTAACCGCCACGTTCCCGGAGTTGCCGGCGGCTCACGCAGTACAGGAGGCGCGCGGTGAAGGTTCAAGTCTATCAGTTGCCATCAAGCGCGCACTCGATGCGATTCTGCGCGAGCCTCACGTGAAAGGCCGTCGAATCTTGACGGTGAAACTTTTCGTGAGGGCTGAACAGCGTGACGACGAACTGCCGTGAGGTGCTAAGCGTGACCAACGCTGAACGGGAAAGTGTGTTTTACTTTGCGTAGCGAGTCGGCGTTACGATATATACTAATCCTCCTACAATGGTACTCGGGGGCTCGGCACTTGGCTAGCAGGGAACAGATCAAAGCACTACTCAAGTCGCACATTGATGGCGACGATACACAATTCTTTGCAGTCGCTATGCAGGTCGCGGCGCACGAGGCGCAATTAGGGCACGGCAAAATAGCACAAGAGCTCCGTGAGATGATTGACGCGGCAAAGCTGAAACGAAAAGGTCACAGTGCGGGCCGACCGGTTCCGATCGCTCAGCCACGCGGAGAACTTTCGAGCCTACTTTCAGTCTTCTATCCTAAATCGAGATCGGCCGATCTCATCGTTGATGCGCCAGTTCACGCCCGGCTCAGTAGGTTAATAAAAGAGCACCGACACATCTCAAAACTACGTTCCCACGGACTAACGCCACGAAGGAAGCTTTTACTTGTGGGCCCACCCGGCACGGGGAAAACACTTTCAGCGAGTGTTATCGCGGGCGAGCTTGGACTGCCGCTTTTCGTAGTCCGACTGGATAGTCTGATCACGAAGTTCATGGGTGAGACCGCAGCGAAGCTTAGATTAGTTTTCGATTCGATCGCACAGGTTCGTGGGGTGTATTTGTTTGACGAATTTGATTCAATCGGGGCTCAGCGAGGAATGGGTAACGAAGTTGGAGAGATAAGAAGAGTGCTCAATAGCTTCCTTCAGTTCATCGAGCACGATGAATCTGACAGTTTGATACTAGCAGCTACAAACCACCCGGGCATCTTAGACTATGCGTTGTTCCGCCGCTTTGATGATGTCATCGAATACACACTGCCGGAGAAAGAGTTCATATTTAAGGCAATCAAATCAAAGGTCGCGTCGGTTAAGAAATCGAGAATGGACTGGGAGGCGCTGGCCAACGTAGCGAACGGAATGAGCTACGCTGACATAGCGCACGCTTGTGAAGAAGCGATCAAGGGAATGATAATAGATGACCGACAAAAGCTGACGGAGCAAGACTTGTTGGACGCGTTGTCGCAGCGAAAGTCCATCCAGCGTAGTTAGCCGATCCACAATCATCCGAAATGGCAGACGGCAATCTCGAGAAACTCCCGCACCTCCTCGTGACTGGCACGGGCCAGGCGGAATCGTATGTTAAACCACCAGGAGGAGGCGGCGGAGAATTTGCTCTTCCGCATCGGAACAGAAAACAACACGGCAGAGGCCTTCTGGCTCAGCTCAAGCAAGTGCAACAGGCGGCTGAGGCCCTGGCTGATGAGCAGCGTGCTTTTGGCGTTGACGCGGGCAACGGCATCGTCATTCAGTTCGAAAGCGAACCGGACTACGAACTCGCGATCAAGAGCCTTGAATTCTTTCCGTCGGGAATAGAACTCCTCGCGGTGAGGCGACTCGATGATAGAGTTATCGCGACTGTCTTTGTTCCAGAAGGAAAGATGTCTCGCTTCATCAACGCAGTCACCGCATATCTCGAACAGCAAACCCAGTCCGGCAGCCCCAAGAACCAAAAGCTCGTCGAGAGCATTTCCGAGATTCGCAGAGCCGTGCTGGACGCTTTATGGACAGATGACGGCGCCCCGCCAGCTGAGGATGAAGCAATATTTTGGGAGGTCTGGTTAAGGGTGGGGTCCGAGCGGGAAGCGTTTGTGGAAAGGTTCAAACAGCACGCTCAAGACTTGGGGCTTGACATTGGCGACGAGCAACTCAACTTTCCTGATAGGACGGTTGTGATCGCCCGAGGAACCAGAGCACAAATGAGTCAGTCAGTCGATCTGCTTAACTGCGTTGCTGAACTCCGAAAGGCGAAGCAGACCGCGGCCTTTTTCACATCCATGACAGCGGCTGAACAGTTTGAGTGGATTGAGGAGGCGTTAGCTCGCATCAGGCAAGCACCTGCAAATAGTCCGGCAGTCTGCATACTCGATACTGGCGTAAACAATGCGCATCCGTTGCTTAACGGCTCTCTCGCTGATGCCGACATGCACACCTACGATCCCGATTGGAATGTGGCCGACCATCACGGACACGGAACAGAGATGGCGGGTCTGGCCCTGTACGCTGATCTGACAGACCTCCTGGGCTCTCCTGACGCGTCGGAGCTAAGCCATATTCTTGAATCGGTCAAGATTCTTCCTCCTGAAGGCGAGAACCCCCCAAAGCTGTACGGCAAGATTACCGCTGAAGCTATGGCTCGGGCTGAGATCGAAGCGCCAGATCGTAAACGTGTCTTTTCGATGTCCGTGACGACAACCGACTTTCGCGACCGGGGACAACCCTCAGCGTGGTCGGCTGCGCTTGACGCTTTGAGTTCCGGTGCCGAGGAACAAGGCGAACATCGCAGGCTGATCTTTGTTTCCGCAGGCAACACTGACCCGAATGGCCGCCACTTGTATCCAGACTCGAACCAAACCGACGGAATTCACGATCCCGGTCAATCCTGGAATGCGATCACCGTGGGCGCATCTACTGATAAGACGAACATCGACACTGATACTTATCCCGACTGGACGCCGGTTGCTCCTGAGGGCGATCTGAGTCCCTCTAGTTCCACTTCTCTGGTTTTTGGCCGCCCCTGGCCTATCAAGCCAGATGTCGTTCTGGAAGGTGGCAACATGGCTATCAATCCTGGAACTGGATTGGCAGACTACGTTGATAGTTTGCAGTTGCTATCCACTAACTGGCAGTTCGCTACAAGAGCCCCGCTCGTGGTTACTGGAGACACCAGCGCGGCCACTGCGATGGCGGCTCGAATGGGTGCGATGTTGCAAGCCGCATATCCGCAGTTCTGGCCGGAGACGATACGCGCTCTGCTTGTGCACTTCGCCGAATGGACAAATGCGATGAAGGAGCGATTTGTCCCATTGAACACACGCAGTGCAACTATCAGGTTGCTTCGCTATTGTGGTTTCGGAGTGCCCAACCTGGAGAGGGCAATGTGGAGCGCGAGAAACTCGCTAACTCTCATCGCCCAGGAGTCGATTCAGCCGTTTGATAAGGCCGGCCCGAAGGTAAGCACCCACGAGATGAGCCTGCATAGTATCCCGTGGCCAGTTGACGTGCTCGAAGGACTTGGTGAAGTGCCCGTCGAGATGCGAGTCACGCTTTCGTATTTCATTGAGCCAAACCCCGCTCGGCGTGGATGGATCAGGAAACACAGGTATGCGTCGCACGGGCTTCGCTTTGATGTGAAGACGCCTCTCGAAAGCCTCGACGAGTTCAGACAACGAATCAACAAGGCCGCACGGGACGAGGAATTCGATAGAGCATCATCCAGCGACTCGGCCCGGTGGCTCCTCGGTCCCGACCTTCGGTCGCTCGGTTCCTTGCACTCCGACCGTTGGACAGGTACAGCGGCCGAGCTGGCTCAGCGTGGAATCATTGGTATTTATCCCGTAAGTGGCTGGTGGCGCGAGCGTCATCAACTTGGGAGGTGGAATAAACGCGCGCGTTATGCGCTCGTTGTTACCATTGAAACGCCAGAGGTTGACGTTGATGTGTACACCCCGGTCGTGAACATGATTGCGGCTCAAATCCCAACCGAAATTCAGTAGTCAATTCATGTGGAATGGCCGATTTTGACTCGCATCTGAATTACGTCGCTGCGGCTGACGGTCGGCAGGGTGCCGAGCGGCCATGAACCTACCAGGCCGGAAAGACAGCAGGGAGTGTAGCCCATGCAGCTTTGGCATTGACCGTTTGTACAACAACCAAATATAGGTCTCCCGGCGTCTGAGGTGCATGTCCTAGCTAGGAGGCGCACCGCCTTTTCTGAATCCGAAATTCAACGGTGGAACTAGTTCGTAACAAATACAAATCGCGAGATGTTCCACAGACATGAGGACAGCCAGTCGCTCGCGCGAAGGACGGAGAATATGGATCCTGAAGCTACCCTCTGGCCTATGTCTCCGCCTCTTCAGTCTGCGAACCTTCTTTGACGCCTTCCGTGATGTCAACACTTACACTGGGAACGTTTCCGGGATCGCTTTCGGCGCGCACTCCGTCCGCATTAGCTGCTCCCTTTCCTCGGAACACGCTTAGGAAGTCTTTGCGGTCATTTAAGCGTATTAGCACAGGGTTGCTGCAAGAGGAAGCACGTCCGAAAGCCACTGCGTGTCTATCCTCTAGCGTTGATAGAACGCCTGCGTATTCCTCACCTACGTAGTTCTTCAGGAAGTCCATTCCTGTAGCATCGAACACTCGAAGGGCAAAAACCGTGTTGCACTGGTTCAGGATTGATTTGGTTACGTTCGCGGTTCTTTGTGTTACGACAAGGCAGCCAAGGCCATACTTACGGCCTTGCAAAATGGCTTTTGCCGTTCCGTTTGTTGCAACCTTATCTCCCTCGCTCGCAACTGAGTTCCACTCTGGAATCAGAGAATGCGCTTCTTCAAGAACAAGGCAGCATTTCGCCACGTCAGTCATCCCTTGCGCTTGTAACACCTCAAGAGCGGATTCGGCAAAGATCCGGGTGATTTCGGTCGGCGTCAACGATGCCATTGAAGCGTTATCTTTGAAGGGTCTGCTGTCCTGGCGCCATACCTCGAACTCCGTTGGGTTGAACATAAGTAGTCTACATGCCTCATTCTCTTTGAGGAATCCCTTCAGAACAGTCCTTACTGCGAGTGAGAAAGTATTGATGCTTCCACCCTCCTCTACATTTTGGTTCACCAACGTTTTTCCTGCGGCACCAATCGCCTGAAGCTTCTCGATTGCCGGTCGCCTTGCATCAGCATCATAATAAGGACTCAGCTCTTTGGCGTATTGGTTCGTCAGATCAAGACAGATTACCTTCACTCCAGCGTCAATCATTCGCTCTACCAATTCCAGAGCGAGGAATGATTTACCGGCGCCGAGAATGCCTAAGATGGCAGCATTGTGCGTGACGAGCGAGTGCACATCAACACTAACTGGATAGGAGGTTCCGGGGAAATGGCCGATCGCTGACCTGTCGGCGTCCGGTGACTCTGGCTCAACAAGGAACACTGGCGCATTCGGTTGTGGGATCCATCTGACAGCTTCAAAGCGCCGCAGTTCATCACGCCAGCGACCTATCTTCTTAGCCTCGCCACGTACGTATCCCCTCTTGTTCTTCTGCTGAACGATTTCCTCCCTTGTTAAACCATTGATGATTTGATAGAGCACCTTATTAGGGCCGATGTTCACTTCGACAAGACGGCCCTCTTCGAGATCGAGGTCTGTACGTACAAGCTCCACTCTGAGACGCGAGATATCCGTATCCTGCGTGACAAGTCCAACCAACCGATCCTTGCCAGTCCAGGCCCCATCAGTAATTTGGCGTCTTGAAGAGTCGGCTAGGTCAATTTGCGTAGCCAGGCCTTTTGATTCATCGCTGACTGAGCTAGATCGTTGGATGAGGTCTCGTACAGGCGCGGGTATAGGGAGATGGAAGGCCCTAATCCACGCGCCTTCAGCAAACCCAACTTGGTCGAGTATCATAGCCAAGCCCGGCTCGCCAGAATCGCCACGTACGACTACAAGGTCCCCGAAGACGACCGAGCTATCGATTTGCTGACGAATTAGGACGACACTCGGGATTTGATGTCCGACAACCTCACCAACCTCTTGGGCAGCAGGTCCGTTTCTCCACAATCTCCACAGTCGCTTGAGGAGAATGCTAAGCGCTTCCAAGGGCTGGATCGTGACGATTACCGCCCAAGCTAAACCGATGATGAGGTACTCGCGGGGCACGTCTCGGTGAAATGTGACTAGGGCAAAAAGGAAGACCGCCGAGAAGACGGCCTTCGGGCCGCCTATTGCGTCCGCCACCAGCCTCAGCGACTCTGACGACTTCTTTAGTGAACTGCGCGAAGAGTCTTTGAGTGCTATCGAGAGCACGCTCGCGACGAGTACCACACCAATGTAGCAAGTCGCGGTTAACCATAGAGATCGATCAAAGCTGGTGTACTGGTGCTGGGACGGGAGGTTGACTGCTAACAAACCTATGCCCGCAGCTACTGCGTACGATATGGCATCTGCTGGCTTATGGTAGAAAGGCGTCACTAAGAGGTTGCCAAGCAACAGTGCTGCGATCCCTGAGTAGAACCATAAGCCTTTCTCCGTAGACGGTGGCAGCCAAGAACCAAGAGCCACCTTTGATGCAAAGAACAAAGCGGCCAGATAGAGAATCAAAATCAGCAGTCGAATGGGTTGGCTCGGCGTAGTAGTTGCCAACGCTATAATCCTCCTCTTCTGCAGCCGCTAACAGCCTTGAGCTCCGGTCGACAAGTCCGCAATTCGGTTAGGTAGAAGTCACTCACTCTCGAAGCCGTGACTCGTGAACTTGAGCGTCCGGCTGTTCTCAGTGACCGTTCTTACGACGTTCTCGGGCGCGCCGCCGGGGATCGCCGCTTCGATCTCAAGAGTCACCGCGACGTTGGCTCCGACCAAGCCAGCCAGATGAGCAATAACCTCGTCGGCGATACGGCTCGCGTCGCGGCCCACGCGGGTGGGTTCGAGGGTAACCGTCCCGTGAAAACGCCTTGGTCTGGGCGCGGGTTCGGGCGTCGTGGTGCCCCCCTTTTCGGTTGCCGAATCGCCGCCAGTTGGCCCGCTTGCCTTGCCAGGCCCAGCGTCTCCACCCGTCACAACCGCAGCGCCCGGAGCGGGTTGAATCTCGGCTTCCTGTTGCTTCTGGGCAACGTCAAATCGCACCAGCAGCCCCGACACTTGGTCATCCGAAATGCTGACGTGCTGTCCCCCGCGCAATCCGCGATAGCGCCCGGCCTCTTCGTCGTAGCTGTCAGCGTACGCAAACCCGTCCTGCTGCCAGGTCAGCAGCGAGACGCCGCTACGGATTGATTCGAGCAACACCATTGGCCCTTTGAGTCGAGGCAGGTATAGATAGCTCGCGAAGTCCTCGATGAGCTGTTTAATTCCGACGTGCTTACCGCGCCAGAGCGGCACGCCATTCAACTCCATCCTCAGCCGCGAGGGCGCGAAACCAGTGATAAGCATCTCATCGCTCTTCAGCTTCTTGCTGGCACGAACCGCGAGGGCGTCCTGACCAGAGAGCCTGAAGCTCTGCCACTCCACCACAGCCTGCGGCGAGGTCTGCACTGGCACTAGCAGCCATTGGTACGCTTCTGGGATGCGCGCCGTAACCGCGCCATCGGCGGATGCCTTCTGCGTCTCAGCTTGCTTCACTTGTTGCGGGTCGAGATTGAGTTGCTCCTTCTCGGCCAGCACTGACTCCCACGCGAGGTAACGTCGCGCGGCCTCGTCGAGGTCCTGCAGCCGAGTCTTGTCAACGGCGAGAAAGACGAGCGTGTTGCGGTAGAGGCGAGGCGTGTTGCCACGCGCTTCGAGGATCGCCTTCGCGGCGGCCTCCGCTGCGCTCGCTGGCTCCTTGGTGTAGGGATGGTCGGTGCCGAGCACGACCAGCCGCGCGTCGAGATCGTCTGGCACGTCTTGGCCAGACTGTGGCATTGGATGGATGCGGCTGAAGTCACCCGTCCGGCGCAGGTCGGCGCGCAGGCGTTCGTCCAGCTCGTGCACGACCTTGTCGGGATCACGCTTGAGTTGATCGGCACGGTCCTCCGCCAGCTTGGTCACAGTTGGCTGTGTCGAGTACCAGTAGCGTGGACCGTCCTGGTAGAGATAAGTCGCTGCTGCGGCCAACCGCCGCAGCGCATCCCCAAAGACGGCCGGTGACTCGCCCGGCATCACGCAACCGAGCTTGACCCGTCGATCTTCAAGTCCTCGATGGGCCGCTTGGGTGAGGGGCGCAGAACCCATGTAGATTGCACGCGCCACGCGCCGGCACGCCGAGAACTTGCCAAGGTTGGGCACCTCGCTGTCGAGCCTCAGTGGGAGCGAGCTCGGACCGTCCACGTCCTTCTCGATCACCGGCACCCAGTTGTCTGAGAGGTAGCGCGTCAGCTCAAACTGCACTCGCGGGTCGTCAATCGAGATGTTCGCCGGCAGGATGAGCGGGTTCTTGTCTCCCTTTTCCCAAAGGCTATGGATAACTGCAGCCATCAATCGCAACACGCCGCGAGTGCGCTGAAACTTCACCAGCGTCGACCAGTCGTTGTAGAGCCTATCGAAAATTTCCGGGTGGATTGGATACGCAGCCTTTATTCTTTTCTCGTAGTCAGAATCCCGACATTCGGGCGGGAACTCTGCCTGTTGCGTCCGGTAGAAATCGGCAAATCCGCGCGCCACCACGTCCCGGTCCTTGAACTGGGCAGGCTCGGACATCGGCTCAAACAGTCGCCGCCGCACGATCTCGAAGCCCTCTTCGGCGCTGGCCGGTCGCCACGAGGACTCGACTCGGCCTACCACATTGCGCAGACGATCAAGCGCCTCACGACCCCGTTGGCCGCCCACCTCCACATCATCGGCTTGTGTGTGCGGCGAGCCGCCAGTATCCGAGGCCGGAAGACTGATCACCAACAGACAGTTCTTTGCGAGCTTCGCCGACTCGGTCAGTACCTGCGCGAAGGTGAACTGCGTCTCGAAGCCGCCCGCTGGCAAGTCGCTCTGGTCGTGGAGCTGCCGCGCGTAAGCAACCCACTCGTCGATCAGAATCATGCACGGGCCGTATTCCACGAAGAGTTCGCGTAGCACGTCGCCGGGGCTCGTAGCCTTCTCGTCGTCAGCCTTGATCCGGGCAAACGCCTTCTTGCCGCCGAGCTGGTAGGCGAGTTCTCCCCAAAGCGTTCGCACGACCGTGCCGTCAGGTTTCTTAGATGGGCTGCCAGCCGAGATCTTGTTCCCGACCAGCACCACACGACGAACGGTAGGCAGTGACTTAGCTTCCGCTTGCTGCATCACTACGTCGATGCCTGCTAGCTCCGCGGGCGCGATGCCGGAGAACAGGTGATAGAGCGCCAGCATTGAGTGCGTCTTACCGCCACCGAAGTTGGTCTGGAGCTGCACCACCGGATCGCCGCCCTTCCCGGCGAGCCGCCGCACTGCGCCGACCAGCATCCCCTTGAGGCTCTCGGTGAGATAGGTGCGTCGGAAGAACTCGACGGGGTTCTTGTACTCGTCCGTCCCCTGGCCGAGATGCACCTGCCACAGATCGGCGGCGAACTCGGCCTGCTGATATTGGCCGCTTGCCACATCCTTGTGCGGTGTCACCACCTCGCGCCACGGTTTGAGGCCGCCTACCGCCGCGCTCTCGATGGCCGTGCCGGCGCTCTTGCGCTTTTCGCCGCGCACCTGCTCGTCAAACCGCAGGCGCAGCAGCTCCGTCTTCATCTTCTCGATCTCATCGGCCTGAGATGCAGAAACCGCCGTCAGCAACCTCCCCGCCGAATCGAGGGAGCGGTAAGCGTCATCACTTGAAAAAGTCTGTTGGTGCGCCCACTTGTTGCGGACTTCTCGGAGCTCGCTGACCAACGTGCGCTCAGCTTGCCCAAGTGTCTTGTTGAACACGCTGTTCCACTCGTTCCACATCACCGATAGGATTCGCTGCGTATCCCAGTCCAGTATCTTTTCCTGGCGGCTGGTTCCGAACAGCCTGTCGTCAAGCCGAGACCTGAGCTGCTGCTGCCAGTCATCGCCGAGAGCCGCTGTTAGCTCGCGCTCGAAGAACGGCATCAGTCCGCTGTTTAGCAATTCAAGCGCCTTGCCGACGCGGTCGTGGTTGGTGATCGCCATAGGTTATTCCTCATTTCCGTCAAACAGCTCGGCCTGCGACTCTCTCGGCTTGCTGCCTTCGCGAGCCAGGCGGGTGATCTCGGGCCAGCTTTGCACTAGACCGTTATAGGCCAGCGCTTCCGCCGCTCGCTTCTTGCGCTCGCACAAGGTGTAGAGCCGGTAGGCCAGCTCTCGGGCGATCTCGGCCTTCCTGCCCAGCTTGCCGACGAGCGTTCCCGCGGCACCCTCGCCGCCTGCTTCGAGCGAGCGGATTAGGTGGTGGACCATCTCCCACGCCGTGAGGCGCGCGTCCGTCGTCGGGTCCCAGTCGGCAGGCAGCTCGCTTGGTTTCAGCAGGCGCACCTTGCCGCGACTCGAGGCCAGGATGCCCGCATTCTCCATTCCGGCGACGCTGGTGTTCTTGGCCTTGGAGAGCGTCTCTGCCACGCCGTACTCGCCCTCGACGAAGCCCGACTGCTCGAACCACGCGAGCGCCCAGCGGCTGTCGGCGTCGAAGTCGCCCTCCTGCTCGGCCAGCGCCTCGTCGAGGGTCTGATTGATGAGTGCAAGCGCATCGCGCACCTTGAGCCGCTTGCCCTCGGCGTCGAGCACCTGGGCATATCGGGTGTAGACCGCCATGCCTGGTCCGATGGCGGCTTGAGCGAGATCCACCGGCGCGATGTTGCTCCGCTGCACGTGGGCAAGCGCCACTGGCAGCTCGACCTTGAGCGCGGAGACGAATTCTCGCCGCGTGGCAGTGGGCGCGTTCATCGCTCGTCGGCGGCATACGAGGACGATGCTGGAGGCAAGAGTGTTCGTACCGGTGGACCGAGCTCCGCGCTCGGTCCGCATTGGCCAAGTGCCGGTGATAGCGAAACCGGCGTCGATCACTGCTTCGAGAAAGGTATCCCAGCCCGTGCTGGCGGTGCCATCTATCTCGTCGCTTTCGGTCTGTTTGAAAGCGTAGTAGATAGTGACCGGAAAGGCCGAGTGCGCCTGCTCTGCCAAGCGGTGCATCGCGCGTGTCATGCCATCGAGAAAGAAGGCCTCCGCCTCTTCCTTACTCGCGTGCCGGTACGGCGTGGCGACCAGTTCCTCCGCCTTGGGCACAGCTAATGTTGTGAAAAGCTCAGGGAAGACCGGCTTTAGAGCTCGGCGTAACCAGACGTAAAAAAAGTCTGACAAGTCTGCGTAACCAATGTTGTCGTAGTACGGCGGATCCGTTGAGACAACTCGATTGCTAACTGAAACGCTTTGGGCGTCACATTGGGATGCCTCACCGTCCGAGCCCGGGACAATCACCTCGAGCGCCTTTGCGACTTGGCCGATTCCGCTATCAATACTTCCTGTCGCCGATCCAAGCGTGTTGGTTTCACAGTAGTCCCAGGTCATAGGGAGTGCCTGTCGTCCGAAGGTGTTTCGAAGAGTTTCCCCTGCGGAAATCCATCTACAGATTGTCGAGTTATAGTCAGCCGCCTTGTCTAGTGTGATTCCCAAATACGTTGCGATGGCATCGGCGTAGGCAGCGGCGCCGGTCCCTCCGGAAGCCAAGGCTATGCCGTCGTCAGGCAATCCCGTAGCCAGCGCGTGCTGCTTCACCAGTTCTCGTGCGTTCTGTGCTAGGTCGGAGAAAGTCGTTAGCGCGACAAGTTGGCGGGGAGTGAAGTAGTCGCCGAACGTCCTAAAACCATAGCGGCGACCCTGCGCGTTGCTTGCCCAGGTCCCACGGCTTGGTGCGTCGGGCTTCCAAGTCGGCCGAGCAGCGCGTGCGATGACTTCCATCTCTGTCGTCGGCGACACGTAAATTCGGCCACGCTCGCCTTCCGCGACGATTGCCATCAACCGTTCCCCGATTCGTCCAGCATTGGCCTCGTCATCGATGTACTCGTACCTGATCGGGACGCTCGAAATCAGACATCGGAAGCTTCCTTGCGAAATTCTAGTGCCGTTCTTCGCAGTCTCCGCGTCCTTCGGCTTGCCCACCTTCACCGTGAAGCGGTAACCGCCGCCCTCGATCACCGGCTCGACATACGCCTCCTTCCCTGCCTTGGTGGAGAGCATGAAGGTAGACGCAAGCGGCACATCGACGTTCGCGAAAGCCGGGTTCGGGCTCTTCACCGTGCGCGCCCAGAGCCAGGCGATCACGGTGAGCTTCTTGCCTACGTACTTTTTCAGGTCCGGCCGCTCCTTCGCCATTGCCGCCGTGATCTCTACCTTGGGGTAGAGGTGGCCGATGCGCTTCTCGGCTTCGTCGCGCATCCATTTGCCGTAGTAGCGCACGTCCTCGGCGAGACCCTGCGCGCCACGCCAGCTCTTGTCCATCTGCTCTTTTTGTTTCTGCGCATCGGGGTTCACCGGCGGCTTGCCTGCGAACTTCGGCGGGATCTCGATCATCGCCTTGTTGATGAGCACAGCCACCGGATTGAGGTCGCTCGCATACGCCTCCAGCCCGAGCCGCTGCGCTTCCAACGGCAACGATCCGCCGCCCGCGAACGGATCGTGGAACGCAGGCAGCTTGTGACGGTCGAATAGTTCCTTGGCGCGTGGATGGTCAACGTTCTCGGCGCACGTGTAACGCCAGCTCTGCCAGATTTCGTCTCGCGCCTGCTGGAGCACCTTCTCGTTGGTGGTGTTCTCCCACAACACGAGGTCCTCGATGATTCGGAACAACCGCTGCCGCTCCTTCTCCTGCTTCTTCTCAGTCGGAAACAGATCCGGATGCGCCGACGGGTCGTCCACCATCTGCGCGAAGATCACAGCCCTTGCCGTCGCCAGCGGCCGCCGCGCCCACCACAGATGCAGCGTGCTCGGATGCCCGTGACGAATCGACTTCTCCCGCGCCGAAGCCTTATTGATCGCGTCGAGCGGCAATGCCACTTCGATGAGTTTCTTCTTCATGCCTCTGACAGCGCCGCAACGACCGGCGTCGGATTTAGTTTGGCTTCTATGTAAGAGACGAATTTCAAAGCCTCAACATATAGCCCATATACTTCGTCCGAAGTCATCTCCAGCGGGTAGCTAGCGAAGTTTTCATGAACCAAAAGATTCCTTATATCGCCAAGTTGCAAAAATGCGGCAACGGCTCGCGCTAGCTCCGGCTCCTTGAGTTCAAGTTTGGCGGAATCTCTTAGTAAAGTCCCAAACATCGCGAAGAACGGCATCACACTGCGGTTACCTTCACGCCATTGGAAATAGGTGAAATATTGCCGCTCTATAGCCTTGATCCGAACTAGAGAAGTGAGTGCTTCGTCGGCGTTTGACACGCGTGCCGCATAATCCGTAATCGTATTCGTGATCCGACTCTCAAAATAACTCGCGATCGAAAGCAGGAGAGTCTTGCTCAGGAACGCCTCTACGTTCTGTGAAAACGACACCTGGCCCTGTCCCTGCAGAAAGCCGGCGAGCTCTTTTTGCTCTCTAAAGAGAGTGTCAATAAGCGTTATTTCCGATGGCATTGTTTCATCCGAGCAAGATGGCTTTCGATCTCTCAAGTCGTTTGGCCACATTTACTGCGCTCGCGGTCTCAAATCTTGCTGCGAAAACAAATCCGTTATCGGCTTTGAGCAGTTGCAATTTGTCCGGGTCAATCGCCGGTACGTCGAGTGAATTGTTGGCAAACGCTACGCTACATTGTGCGGCGAATACCGAGTCTATGAAGGAAACATTGACTCTGGAGCCTTGGGTGCCGAAGAAGGCTTTTGGGGGTAACGCAGCACATGCATCCAGGAATGCATAGAAGAGCTTTTCGAGATACTCAACCTTTTCGTCTGAGAGCGACTTTGTTCGCTTAGAGGTAAGATTGAGGAACCTAGTCATTGATGGTTTGTACTGGTCGCCCCATATAACCATCGCGAATGCACGCAATAGAATTTCGATGTCTTTCATATGAAGGTCAGGCTCAGGAACCCCTAAGAGATCGCGCCAGCGCTGGTCTAAGTTGATTCGGTAGAGCATCTCATAGAAAGCGGAGTGATATAGACTGGTTCGTATCTCCTGAGGTTTGAGATTGATCCCACCTGTGTTTAGGCGGTTGAATATCTCGTAGATCGAAGATGAATCATCATCCTCCGCATCTGGGGCGTTTTGCTTTATGATGATATTGCGGACGGTACGAAGGTCAAATGTTGTTTTCATGTCACCCAGCGTTCCGTAATTGAGTCTATTGAGTCGATTGGGACGATTCGGAAGTCGCTCTGTGAGCTGAAGGTTGAACTTCACGAAGAATACATCATCGTGCAAAACCTCCTCAGGAATGGTTGCTTTTTCATCGAAGATTCGACGCAACTCAAAGCGCTTTTCCTTTCGAGGAAACCTCTGCTTGATGAAATAATAGATTGACATCAAGCGTTGCTGCCCATCGATCACAAGAAATTTGTTGCGTCCCTCTTCATAAAGAAAAATCTGCGGGATCGGCAAACCAATAATCATTGACTCAATAAGCTTTGAGGCCCGCTTCATGTCCCATACATAGTTACGCTGGAATCCTGGTATCTTGACCGCGCCAGATTCAATGAAGCTGAACATAGTCGAGGTGTTGAAGTCATTGGGCGAAGCCGTTATGTCGTATTCCTTAATCTGAAAATCGTCTGCGTCGCCCGTTTCATCCTCAAACCAGTTGTCGCTGCCACCGGCTTCGATTTCCTCGTCAGTCTGCATTGTTACCTCCCTAAGATTGGTTGGTCGATGTTCGTCAAGAGTCTTCTTAGACCGAACTTCAGGCTGGTGACGCCAAAGGCCGGTCTTCGATTGGTTCCTTCTTCTCTTTCTCAGCAAGTGAGCTGGCGATTGAACCAAAATCATCGAAGTCGATCACTCGCCACAGGAGTTCGCATTTCGCTCGCGAATCAATAGGGGAATTACGAATCTGAAGGACTATCTCTAGCTCCGTCTCGCAGCGCGCCTTGATCTTGCGTGTCTCGCGATCACGGACGATAGCGTCGTTGGCCACGTTCATGGCGTCTGTCAGTTCGTCTTCAGGCACATTCATTCCTCGGAGGAAGAATGCATCGGTCATCGCCTTGCGTGGGAACTCAACGATATCGGAAAGTAACGAATACGCTTGGCCCCAGGGCGACGCAAACGTGCTCGATTTTGAATTGAACGAAATATTCGAGTAGGTCAGCATGGGCATGAAGTTGGCAGATTGCGCCTTCGTGAGCCGCTCTTCCAGTTCTTTCATTACCTTCTTGATGATGTCTTCTGAAACACTGCCTTGGGCATTTAGTTCATGATACATCCCATTGATGTCGGAAGTGAGCGCCTCTTGCTTGTTCTTGACATAACTGCCGGCGTCTCCCTTT
Organism: Acidobacteriota bacterium; assembly: GCA_038040445.1. NCBI lineage: Bacteria > Pseudomonadati > Acidobacteriota > Blastocatellia > Candidatus Onstottus > Candidatus Onstottus frigus. The sequence goes on from JBBPIG010000005.1 coordinate 263,540, forward strand.
AGCAAGTCTGCTACGAGCGACTGACCCTCTTCGTTTATGCGTTTCAATTCCGACTCGAAAAACGGTCTCGCAGAATTCGGCATCCACCGCATGTTATCAGCGAGGCCAAAGGTAAACTTGTTTAGAAGCCCTCGTAGGGCCTGACGTCGCTTCTCAATCTCCTTAAGAATGCCTTTGTCGATAATAGAGATGCGCATGCTCACTTTGCGCTTCACGTTGCCTTTCTCAAGCTCGGCCGAATCACCGAAGAGGCTCGGATCAAGCGGAGCATCAAGTGGTGGAATCCGACTGAGTTTGTCAATACTGACCAGACATCCTTGTTCATATAACCGAGCTGTTCGTTCTGCAATAACGTCGAGTTTGGAAAGGCCTATGCGTTCGCTAGGAGGAGTGATTGTTTGACCGTCGCTGGAAGCTACTATGACATCGCCTGTGTCAGAATCAACCTGAACTGTTTCATCCTTCTCGACCTGTTCTAGGGACTCGTCCCGGTAAAGGTTGAGATACTCTTGCCATCGCCGCTCCCCTTCCGAACTGCCCTCAGGTAAAACGAGGGAAGGTATCCTGGTCACACCCTCAGCAGTAAGTCTTTTCGACTTGACCCAAAGCCAGTCAAAGTACCTCCTGACGTATTCGACGAGTACAGCGTCACCGCGAAAGACAAGGTTGATTCTTCCATCAGATCTCGGATCAAAACCAAGATTCTCACTCGAACCAAAGACTAAATATGCATCGCCCGCGACACGCTTAACGATCACGAGGAAGTTCGACGGTCTATCAGTTACGAATCTGTATGGCTTGATTCGGAACTCGAGACGATCCGAAAACTTCTCTGCCATCGATGCAAGGCGCGATAAATCCTCCTCGCGAGTTTGACACGTCGGGTAAACAGCGACGACAAGTCGAGCCTGAAACTTCTCATTTCGATCCAGCCATGATTCCAAGACCTGAATGCCTTTTCGACTAGGCGAAACAAGCGTGCCGAATAACGCGTCCGCTGTGCGAATCGCGTCGTCGAACGGGACTTCAGTTGAATATGAACACAACCCCTCAAGGATTCGCGGTTCAGGCCAGATGAATGGAGGCTCTGAAGTCAAGGGAACGTTAGCCGCCTTCGATAATGCCGGTTCATTTGTGCGCTTTATATTCGCCTGAGTGACTTCTTCTAAGGCTGTTGAGTTAATGTCTTCGAAGAGGCTCATCTCATCACCGCTGCTTTTTCGTTCATTCCTTTTTGTCTCCGTGAATGGCGACCTCCACAAGCGTACGAACATCCCCAATTTCGATTCCGAGCGGGCGCAGGATAGTAGCCGACTGAACTATCATCTCGTCCATTTGCCGCTCGGCTTCCCAGACCTTCTCTAACAATCCCGACCGGACTATCTCCTCGTCAGTGTACTTATCTTTCAATTGAAGCGTCATCAGCACTGGCGCATCCATCGGGTACTCGATGAGTTTTATGATTGACTCCTGCCAGATGCAACGAATCATCGTTGTCCCGATTATCAACTGGCTGGCTTCGACCTTGATTAGGACCGCATCGCCCTCCGGCATTATCGTTGCGAGGCCCACCAGCGAGCGCCAGTTGACGTAGGCTTGCCCGTGAAGCGAGCCCGTTCCTGATGCCCTGACAGTAATGCCGTTGGCGTCGATTGAGAGCCGGCCATTGTCGAAGGTGAGCACGACTTCGATATCTGTCCTGCGTTTCAAGAACTTTCGCAGGGTCTTGAAGGCCTCCTCTAGTTCGTTGCGATTGGCGACGAAGGTTGAAGTCATCTGTGGGTATTGCCCCTTCCCAATATTCACGGTGCGTGGTCTTCAGCATACACTAGCCGATAGGTCGCTGGGTGAAGCGTCAGCTCTCCCGCTGAACACATCGTGCCGAGTTGGCGCCCCGAGATCTCAACGGGCCGACCGTCGATGTCCAATAATATGAGCGCGTAGAGCTCGGGGAAGTTCTCGCAAAGTGCCCACACATCTGCCTCCACCTGCAACGGCTCCCTGCGCAGACAGTGTTCTTTCGGCCAGAAGTAACAGAGCAATTCTCCAGAAGCCGAACGTCTTTCCCAGGGGAAGGCGCTGTCACTTGTTTTCGCTATCCAACTTCCGTCTGAATGATAGAAGCGGTCCGCACCGTCCTTCGAATAGCCAAGCGCTCGGGCGAAGCGCTCAATCAGCGACGGCTTTGAAGGCTTTGATGAAGTTCTTGGTACTCTTGGTGTAGAATCTGCCTCACCGGCATCCTCTTCTTCGCTATCCACCTCCTCGTCAGATTCCTCGACCAAATCATAAGAGGTCTCACTGCCACTTCCATCGACCTTTGATGGTGTCACTACTTCCGTAACGGGCGCGCCCGACGATGCAGAATCACTCGACTCAACTTCGCTGGAAGAATCACTCCCGTGGCTCTTCAGCCCATTTTGGGAATTATCGAGTTCATCGGAGGGAACAAGCTTGAAACTGTCCTCGAGATACTCCGACACGAAATCGGGCGAACGCTCGAAGCATATCTTCAACGCATCCTGAATCTCGCGGCGCTCAAAGACACGACCTAGTTCTTGTGCCACAGGCCTAGCGAGCCTTGCTATGGGCCGATCCTCTACATAAAGGAGCGTCTCCTTCCAGAGCACGTCAACGCGGCGGGACGTTCCTGCTGGCTTACCATCTATGTATGGAACCGTCTCCAGGACCGACGCGTTTTGCCATTGAGTGTGTGCGAGGCGAGCCGCAAGTTGGCGTATGCGTCTAGTCTCGTTCTCGTCGTCGAGGTGAATTCTGCACAGCTCCGTCCCTAGCTGCACCAACCACGGCTTTCGCTGAGATGCCCCAGGAATAATGAGCGGTTTCTGAAACCTATCTTCGATGCAACTTGCCAGAGATGGAAGGTGTGAGAACGGAGCCAACTCCGTCGTGTCAGCGGAAATGCGTCGCAGATCCGCAGTCTGTTGTTTGATCGGCTGAAATAGGTTAGCCCACGAGACCAATGACTGCATACTCATTCCATAGGCAAGACCTTGGACCGGGGTCCACTCGCCAGCTAGGTTTAGCCAGTGTCGGCACTCATTCCATATGCGTTCGGGATGCCGCGACAGCAACGAGACGACTCGCCTACTCTCGTCTGATGAAAGAGATTTCTCAGAGGGCAGGCTCTTCAACCAGGCAATCGCTAGGTCTGCAGTCGGCCTCTCCTCGACACTCACCTTTCTCCAAAGCGTGAGATCACGTACAGACGGAAGAACCGTGGCGGCACCAGGCGCATCCTCCTCGTCTGCCATTTGGAAGACCCCTGCAGTACGAGCCCAGCCACCTGCTGCCGTCAAGATGATTTTCTCCGTGGCGAAGGCTCGCTTGACCGTTGCGAAGTCGTCGCTCGAGCAAGTATCAAGCATCTGGTCGAGCCTCCGATACCACTTCTCCACCTCGTGCACCGGCGGCTTCTCGGCCTTTGCTAAGGCACGTAGACAGTCAAGTATTCGGTGCGGTCCGGTCGGCTTGTCTCGCACACCGAGTTTGATCAGGAGCGGTCGGTTGGCCTCGGTGTCGAGTCTTGCGTTAACAAACGGCTCAACGTCGAGCAACGATTCGGTCTCGGGCGTCCGACAGAGCAAATCTGAGGGTTGATGGTAGAATCCGTGCGTGTCTTGGAGGCAAGGAACCGCACTAAGTTTGAGAATCCATGTCGCGAGCAGGGCGTCGTGAGTAATCAATCCTTTGCTGCCGGTGGTTGCGATCTGATAAACCGTCGCCGAAGCGCGCTTGGAGCCATAGTACTGAGCCTGACTTAGAATGGATGAAACGATGCGGCCCCAGAGACTTGGATCCTCCTTTGCCGCTGCGTGCCAGTGCACCCAATGGTCCCCTTCGAAGTCCCAGTCGTCGATTGAGAATTCGTTGGTGACATAGCGAAAGTACGGTTCCCCTTTGAAGCCGCGCTCTCGAATTATCTTCAACACTTCAGGTCGTCCCCAAACGCGCTTTTGTACCTGTCTCAACTGCACGAAACTGAGTAACCCGGCGCGCCCGGACGATATCCACTGTGTCCATTCCGACTCGGTGCAAGACCGAAAGTCCTTTGAGTAGTCTGGGTGTAGCATGTGGGCTTGAGCCCATTTCTCGTCAACAAGGCCTTCGACCCTCGTGCTTTTATCAAAAATGACTCCATGATTTGTACTTCGTAAGAATCGATCTCGCGTCACGAACTTGAACTGCTCACCTGCAGCCGCCCCCAATGCGGCTGAGATTTGCGCGAGCTTAATACAGTCCACGAGGGAACACTCTTTACCGAAGACACCGGTAGCTACCTGCTCGAACAACTGGTTAATCTCACTGGGGCTCTCAAGGCTTAAACCGTCGAGAACCCTGTATGCAGCTTTTACTTGTTCTCCTAGCGAATGGTCGCCGCGCTCCTCGGCATTGCGGCGCTGGTCGGCAAGAAAACGAAGCCAGTTCTGGTTCAAAACGAGAAGGTACTTCGCAAGGAACTCCCAGTCTTCCTGTGACTGAAGCAGCTTCTTCTCGCCGAGCCGTACTACCTCCTTCGCTGCGTACAACACCTCCTTGCCCTGAGCGGGAACGATCCGGACGCCTGCATGGCCGTAATAATGATGGCCAGTTGCTATGTACACCCATAGCGACAGCATCTGTCGCCAGGTCTTGGGCTTCGGCGGATGGCTTGACTCCAAGACGGCTAAGATGTCGGGCTTCTTAAGCTCCGTCACGACATTCCAGTGACAAAGCTTCTCACGATCATGCCCGCTGACGTGCCGGCAAAGAGCTGGTCTTCTCTCTTTGTCCAAGAACGCAGTCGCCTGATCAGCCGACCAAATGTCCAACACCTCAACGGGCAATGCTACGCAAGCCTGCTTTTCTTTGAGTTCTCCATCGTCCGCCAAGAGGTAAGCCTCTTCCGAAATACGATCGTCGAACGCCTCTTCAACCGCTGTTGCGCAGCTGCCTTCCAACGAGCTGTCTTCGCGGTCAACGTCCGGGAAGAGACCATACCCCTTGGATCGCTGCTCAAGGTCCAGATCGGTTCGCCTTAACCATGCAAGCATTGTTTCGGCGGCCAGTTCGCCCGCACGCTGTAATAACCAACGGTTGGTCGGCGATGTCTCGGGCTCTTTGATCTTGACCCGGGCGGGGTCTTGGATGAACGGGGCATTACACGCAAACGGAAGCGGAGTTTCTACGCCCGTCGGAAGGATAACGAAGAGCCGACCCTTCATTCCCAAAACTATCTCGACCTGACACGGAGGGAAGTCGGTCTCTTCTTCAGACGAGAGCATTCGCTCTTGTCGAATCTCATCGAGCGCTTCTGCGGGGAAGCCTTGCTCTGGCGAGCGCACGAGCAAATACTTCACAGTTGGCGAGGTCGACAGTTCCATCCAATCGGAGTTGGAGACCGGACCGCACCCCGTACTAACCCACTCAACCTCGTGATCCCCAACCTGGAGTAGACGGATGTGGCGAAAGAAGAGGAGCGAGAGAGGATTCTTCAACCATTCCTGTAGATTCTTTTCGATCTGATGGCGACGCCGTTCATCATTTATTGCGACCCGTATTTCGGTTTGGGTAGGGGTGGTGCTTGTGCACTCGTCCCAAATTGGCTGGGTGAACCGCTTTCGCCGGAAAAGCACCGATAGTGTCGGTGTTACCAGCTTCACCTCTTCGCCAAGACTAAACGTGCTCTTGAATCCAACTCCGCGAAAGCCAATTGTGTGCAATGCGCGCTTGTTTGAGTAACCAAATCGACATAGCGACGTGAAGTGTTCTTTTGTGAAGTCGTCGCCATTGTGTGTAAAAATAAACTCATCATCCTTGATGTCAACGAAAGCTTTCGTAGCACGCGCGTCATCGGCATTCTGAAGCAGCTCCGACAAGACGTGGCGTGGACTTTGAACTTGCTTAAAGAGCAAATGCCAGGGGCCGGCAAGTTCCGGGTCGTCCTCCAATTGATCCCAACGTTGGGCAGCGCTGTTACGAATATGTTCGAAGTAATGTGGCGGCATCATCCCGGATGCTCCGATCGTGCAACCAACTCAGCTAAGCTGTAGTTAACGCTCGTCACGCCGAAGTCAGGTTCGCGCTGGAACGGACTGCGTACGTAGTGGACGCGGTGATCGTCGCCCGAAAGGAACTCCACAATGGCAAGAATGAAGTCTTCAGGTTTGTTCAGGGAATAGAGTATTTCGTTTTTGGTAACGGTGATGGTGTCAGCACCGGTAACGCGTCCCTTCACCTCGATGAATCGAAGCTTGCCAGTGCCGGGGACGCGACTCTCGATGTCGTAGCCGAGCTTCTCAAACTCGCGGTCGGTCGGTTCGAAGCCTAGGCGGCGCTCGACGTCCATGATGACGGCGCGCGCTCGCGCGGCGCTGGCCTGCGTATCGATAGGCGCAGTCCGAGCGGGCATCGCCCGGCCAGTCATGGCAGCGAGCAAACCAATCGGCATAACCAGCAGGCCTCCGAGAACCACGGGTGGCAGCGGAGAAATTTGAGCTTCGAGCTTAAGATCTTCAAGGCGCTTCTGAAGCCGCCCCTGGAGATTATCGGCACGCTTGCGGGCCTCTCCCGAGTTGAGTCGGGCATTGGGCTTCCCAGCCTGCTCCTGAAGCTTAAGCTCTTCGGCACGATGGTCCCAGTAAGTGATTTCCTTTATCAGCCGGTCTTTCACCGCCGCCTCGGTCTTCGCGATCAGTGCGAGCTTGGCTCCGCGAACCTCCGCCAGGTGCTCCGGTACAACGTGAGCCACAGCATAGCCCTGCGCCTCTCGCTCCACTTCGCGCGTGATCCACTCGCATTCCGGCCGATCAAGGATCGCGTCCACACCCGGCTCGCCCTCGGCTAGCGGACGGTAGTCGAGATAGGGGGCGTAATGCATATTCTTCGTTGCGCCATCCGCGTCCAGCTCGACATATAGCATCCGCTTGGAAACGACACGGCGTTCGCCTGACCGCGTGAGGCTCGCATCCTGAATCGCATGCTCAAGATAGAAGAGAATGCGCGGCCTGGTGCCGGAGTCGCGCTCATCCACCAGCACAGCGCCGCGCCTCAAGAGGTCCCGGTGTCGCTCGAGAGTGAGATCGATGACCGAGTCCAGTAGCGGATGTCCGGGGCAAATGAACGCAGCAAGTGGTTGACCCTGCGGCGCGACCAGCAACTTCTCGAATGCGATGCGTTCGTAGCGCGGCAACACAGGCTCGCCGATCCCGATCAGGCGGTCGCGGTTGCGCACGGGGGCAGGTACATGTGTGATTTCGTAGCGGCGTGGTTCGCGCTGCTTGGCCGATCCGCCAAGTCGCTGGAAGGCTTCGTGAAAGAAGGACTCTATGTAGTGAGGTTGAAGGCGGCGTGCCTCGGCGCGTTCCATATCTTCGCGGATGCGATGAACCCGGCTTGCGTCCATGGCATCGTGGGCTAACGCCCGTTCTTCGAGCAGGTCCTGGAGCTGGCCTCGGTCGAGTGCGTGTTCAAGCACGGTCGTCAGGCGCGCGCGCACCTCGGGCCGATCGCCGTAACGAATCGCTTCAATAAGTAGGTCGCGCAAGGCGCGCCCCTCGAACTGGAGCTTGCCCAGCACGTCGAACACCTGGCCGCCAAGGGACTGACGAGCCTGTTCCAGCTTTTCCAGCAGCTTGCGATAGACATCGCCCTCGCGAGTCTCTTCGGCCACCAGGTTCCACAGATGGCATACCTCGGTCTGGCCAATACGATGGATTCGGCCGAAGCGTTGCTCAAGCCGGTTTGGGTTCCACGGAAGATCGTAGTTGACCATCAGGTGTGCGCGCTGGAGATTGATACCTTCGCCGGCGGCGTCTGTGGCAAGGAGCACCTGCACCTCGGGGTCGTGCTTGAAAGACTCCTGCGCCTTCCTGCGTTCTTCGCGGCCCATGCCGCCGTGGATCATCACCACAGCCTCCGTGCGGCCGAGCAGCGTGGTAATGCGGCTCTCGAGGTAGTTCAGCGTATCGCGGTGTTCGGTGAAGAGGACCAGTTTCTGATGCGGCGACGGCGTGGGCGGAGGAATCTCACCGGAGCCGTAGGGGGTTATCGGGTCACCCACACGATTGCCGATGGCCGCGGTGGTGAAGATTTCACCGAGAAGGCTTGCCAGCTCGCGCCATTTGGTATCCGTGCCGCTGCGACGAACGCCGAGAGCAAGCGACTCCAGGCGCTTCAGGGTTTCTATCTCCGCCTTCAACTCGGCGATGGAGCGCGCGGCAGTCGCTTGGTCGAGGATCTCCTCCTCGGCGGCTTCGACCTCGTTGTCCGGCGCGTCTTCCAGATCCTCGACATCCTCGGCGTCGAGAGCTGGAAGAGCGAGCGTAAGAACCTCCGCAACCTGGCCTCCGCGCTGGAGCACTTCGAGTTCGCGCAGGCGGCTCTCGAGTCGTTCACGCCGGCGACGCAGCGATTGGTAGATGGCTTCGGGTGAGGAGGCTAGGCGACGCTGGAGGATCGTGAGCGCGAAGCCGACAGTGCCTGCGCGCCGGTCGTTCTCAAGGGCCTCGACGCGGTTGAACTCCTCGCGAACATAATCAGTGACTGCTTTGTAGAGCTGCGCCTCGGGCTCCGAGAGCTTGTAAGGCACCGTGTACGCGATGCGCTCCGGAAAGAGAGGCGTCCCGTCGAACTTGAGCAGGCTCTCCTTCACCATCCGGCGCATCAAGTCTGACACGTCGACCGCGTGCACGCCGTCCCGAAACCGGCCTTCGAAGCGATCGCCGTCAAGCAGCGCCATGAAGAGCTGGAAGTCTGCCTCCTTCCCGTTGTGCGGCGTAGCCGTCATCAGCAAGAAGTGTCGCGTGAGAGTCGAGAGGAGCTGACCAAGCCGATAGCGCTTGGTGTACTTGATTTCGCCACTGAAGACCGTGGCCGACATCTTGTGCGCTTCGTCGCAGACCACGAGATCCCAGCGGCAATCCGGAGCCTGAAGCTTTTGCTGCACGTCCTCGTTGCGCGAGAGCTTGTCGAGGCGCGCAATGACAAGATTGGTTTCCAAGAACCAGTTGCCGGTGCGAGCGGCTTCGAGTTTGTCGTTGGTCAGAATTTCAAAGGGGAGATGGAATCGACGGTAGAGCTCGTCCTGCCACTGCTCCGCCAAGCTGCCGGGACAAACCACGAGGCAACGTTGCAAGTCCCCGCGGGCGATCAACTCCTTCATCAGGAGTCCGGCCATGATTGTCTTGCCGGCGCCGGGATCGTCAGCGAGCAGGAATCGGAGAGGTTGGCGCGGAAGCATTGCCTCATAGACTGCCGTGATCTGATGAGGGAGAGGATCGACTAGTGACGTGTGCACGGCCAGCACAGGGTCGAACAGGTGCGCTAGCCTGATCCGGTGTGCTTCGGATACAAGGCGGAAGAGGCTCCCTTCGCCATCGAAGCTCCAAGGCCGCCCCTGCTCTACTATCTCTATCCGAGGTTCGTCGTGACGATACAGTAACTCATTCGCCACCTTGCCAGAGGGTGTCTTGTATGTAAGCTCAAGGGCCTCGGACCCGAACCACTGGGCGTTCACAACTGTGACCAGCGAGTCGGGGAGAATGCCGCTTACGGCTGCGTTGGGCCGCAGCTCTTCGAGTTTAGACATGAACTAACCCTTGTTCGGATGCTAGAGCTTGATATCAAGCGAAGCCGAGAGCTACCGCGGGATCAAACAACATTCAAATCTTAACAGAGTTAGATGTCGTGCCAAAGATGATTCATCTTGCATGTAGCTTGTACACCTGATTTCACTCTCGCCAAAGGTAACAGTCCGTTAACGCTTTTATCCTCTTGCCTCGGCCCGTCACATTCGTAAGCGGACCTACTGATCTACTAGCCCACCATTCCTCCTCTCCTTTCTCTTGCTTGCTCCCCTTTCTCGGACTTTCCTGCGCCACCCCGTGTGTCAACTCGCGCAAACTACAACGCGAGTCCTCCACTTCGTTCCGGCCCTGCGGGTGACACACGAGGCCCCGCCGCCAGGTTCTGTCCTTTAAGGGGAACAAGCACTTAAGAAAGCTTTTTTTAACGGACAACTCCGCCCGATCGCGTGAGTTCGTTTCATGCCAACTCGAAAGGAGACTTACATGTCAGAGACTCAATCGCAGATCAAACAACCCTTGTTCGCACTCGGCAGGCTTGTTGCCACGCCCGGCGCTTTGGAACTTCTAACACGCTCAGAGCAGACACCCGTGGAGTTTCTATCTCGACACACGCGCGGAGACTGGGGCGAGTGCTGTCCTGAAGACGCCACCGAGAATGACTTTTCAGTCAAAGCCGGTTTTCGAGTCTTCAGCGTCTACCGCACGCGCAGTGGCGAAAAGCTTTGGGTCATTACTGAAGCCGACCGGAGCGTAACAACGCTGCTCTTGCCGAGCGAATACTAAGACTCAAACGGGCTAGAAAGCGCGCCAACGCCTCTAGCCCAAAACACCGACCTTCAACGACTAGGGAGAAAATCGATGCTCAGACAAGAATCTCTCACTGACGTTTCGCACGCGCCAACCGCACCCGCCACCCTTGATTGTGACCTGCTCGGAGGGACAGAGAGCCTGATCGAAGAGATCAAACAACGCTTGCTCGCCGGTCAGTCAGTCAACAATCGCACGCTTACAGAGATTGCCGACCGAGTGTATGGCGGCAGCCGCGCGCGAGGTACTTACACCGCAAGAGATGCGTACGACGCGACAGAAACAGCCGTCAACAAGCTGCTCGAAACACAAGCGCGCGAGTTAATGACAATGACTGTGCCCGATGCGCTCAGTCAGACATTACGACCCCTCACCGAGCGCTTACCCAGGCAATCAGACCGAACACGTGAGCAAGTACAGTTTCAGCAATTCTCAACACCGCCCGCACTCTCTTACATCGCCGCTCGACTCTTGAATGCTTCACCAACTGACGTTGTGCTTGAACCATCAGCAGGAACAGGCAGCCTTGCGATATGGCCGCGCGCTATAGGTGCTCGCGTAGTATGTAATGAAATAAGCACGCGCCGCCGCATGCTCCTCGACCATATAATAGGATTTGAGACACACCAGGTAGATTCCGAATTCATTCACGATATGCTCGACTCAGAAATAAGACCGACCGCAGTTCTGATGAATCCACCATTCAGCGCCACCGGCGGACGCGTAAACGCTAACCGAATGATCTACGGGGCTCGACACGTAGAAAGCGCGCTCAGACGATTGCAGCAAGGCGGCCGACTGCTCGCGATTGCGAGCGAAGCTATGAGCTTCACCCGACCTGCGTTTAGCGATTGGTGGAAGGTATTAACCTCGACTTACAACGTGCGCGCCAACTTTCATCTGACCGGCAATGAATATGGCAAGTACGGGACGGGCTACGGTCTGCAGATTCTTGTTATCGACAAGACCGACCCCACACCCGGCAACTATTGGGAGCAGCGGCTTAGCAACATCAATTGGGGTGAAGCAGACAACCTCGAGAGTCTATGGGAGTCACTCAAAGACCTAGCAACGCGCGAGACGAACAAGGCAGACGAGAGCGATAACGCGGAGTCACTCAACAAGACTCTTTTCGTTGCCTACACCCCAGCCAGGTTGAAAGGCGGTAAGCCTCACCCTGCGCCGATCGTAGAGTCAGCTTCAATGGCTGCTGTACAGCCACCGGAGATAACCTACAGGCCGCACCTTTCGCGCGAGATCGTAACCGAAGGGCGCTTGTCAGACATTCAGCTTGAGCGTGTCATCTACGCTGGACAGCGCCACGAGCAACGACTACCCGATGGCTCACGAGCGGGCTACTACGTTGGCGATGGTACGGGAGTCGGCAAAGGCCGCATTCTTGCCGGTATCATCCTGGACAACTTCAACCAAAATCGAAAGCGCGCCCTCTGGCTATCGGTCAACAATGACTTGCTCGAATCCACAAGGCGAGACCTTAACGACTTGGGCGCTGATATAGCCCTCTCGCGCATTAATGACTATTCACCAGCCGACGACATTACTTTGCCGGAAGGAGTCATCTTTAGTTCTTACTCTTCGCTTATCGCGGCGGCCAAGAACGGCGCGCGCCGATTCGATCAGATACAACGCTGGCTAGGGACAGACGGCGTTGTCATTTTTGATGAAGCCCACAAAGCAAAGAATGCGCTCGCCGGCGGTCGCGGGGAACCTACGCAAACCGGACAGGCTGTAATCGATCTGCAAGACGCCACTCGGAACGCCGAGTATAGAATTGTCTATTCCAGCGCAACGGGAGCAACCGACGTTCGTAACATGGCTTATATGGTTCGACTCGGCTTGTGGGGCGACATGACTTCCTTCCCAGGCGGCTTTAGTCAATTCTTGACCGAGATAGACGCGGGCGGAGTCGGAGCGATGGAGATGATCAGCCGCGACCTCAAGGCCCTGGGCGTCTACGCGTCCGCCTCAATCAGCTTTGGCAAGTGCACGCGATCCGGTAAGTCCGTCGAATATCGAGAGCGCATTCACTATCTGACCCCGCAGCAACGTGAGATGTATAACCACGCGGCGGACGCTTGGCAGGTTGTCATGCAGAACATCGGCGAGGCGCTTGGCATCACAAACGGAGGCAGACGCGCACGCGCTAACGCGCTCAACAAGTTTTGGGGAGACCATCAGAGATTTTTTCGACAAGTTATCTCCGCGTTCAAAGTGCCAACAGTGATCGGAGAAACAGAGAAGGCGGTTAGAGAGGGTAAATCGGTTGTCATTTCTCTTGTTGGCACCGGAGAGGCAAGAACGCGAGAGCAGGTAGCAAGAGCCAAAGCAGCAGGCGGAACGCTTGAAGACCTGGACTTCAGTCCGCGTGAAGTCATAGCCAACATGGTCGACCGTGGTTTTCCGACTACGCTATATCGCGACGTGACAGACCCGATAACCGGTAAGACCTTCCAGGAGCCGGTACGAGACGCGGACGGCAACATAGTACAGAGCCGCGCAGCAATCGAGATGAAGCAAGCACTCATAGACGGACTGTCAGCGCTAGAGCTTCCCGAAAATCCGCTCGATCAGCTTGTCAACCACTTCGGAGAAAGTGACGTTGCGGAACTCACCGGGCGAACCCGGCGCTTGATTCGCGACTCCCGCACCGGTCGCGTCGAATACCGTAAGCGCGCGCCAGAAGGAATTCCGATGCAGAACGTGAACGTGTATGAGATGGCGCAGTTTCAACAAGGCAAGAAGCGAATTGCGATAATCTCGGATGCCGCATCAACCGGAATTTCACTGCACGCTTCTAATCGCGAAGCGAATCAACAGCGGCGTGTACACATAACGCTTGAACTAGGTTGGAGCGCGGATAAGCAGATGCAGACGTTTGGCCGCACACACCGATCCGACCAAGCGATACCGCCCGAGTATGTATTGCTTTCAACAGAACTAGGCGGAGAAAAACGTTTTTCGTCTACGATCGCCCGGAGGCTTGGCAGCCTTGGAGCATTGACCAAAGGCGATCGCGGAGCGGCAGACAATGGCGACCTCGCGAAGTACAACTTCGAGACTGAGGAAGGCAGAGCCGCGCTTGGTTTGTTATTTCGGTCTATCCTGTCAGGAAAAGCCGTACCTGGAATCGACAATCCGCGTCAGACGCTAAGAGACATGGGTTTGCTTGTTGAACAAGACGGAGTGGAGACGGTTCGAAAAGACGATGAATACAACGTTCCCCGCTTTTTGAATCGTGTGCTCGCCCTCGATGTAGACCGACAGAATGCTTTGTTTGACCACTACGCGAAGTTGTTTGACGAGATAGTAAGCTTTGCGAAGGCGAATGGTACTTTTGACGAAGGAGTCACCGACATCAAAGCGTTGTCGGTTCGTTTGGTCGACTCTAGCGTTGTGCATTGCGACCAATCAACAGGAGCCGAGACCACACACTGCACGCTTGAAATAGACCAGCCTACTAAGAAGGTAAGCTTCACCGAGGCAGAGGAAGCGCACACAGGGAAGGGTGGCGCTTTCTTCGAGCACCTACGTAAACGCTCATTCATTCTTGCGGTGGAGTCTGGCCGGCATACTGACCCAGCCACAGGTGGCACGTACTGCAACTTCGCGGTGTGGCGGCCAGAGGGCGCACGCATCAGTTACGTTAGAGACGCGCAGCTAACCGAGACATATCGGCCGGTCGTACCAGAGAACGTGCGCGATTGGTGGACGGCAAAGTATGCGGCGATCCCCGATGTTCAGACCTCGAAGCTACACGTTATCGGCGGAGCGATAACCCCACTCTGGCAAAGCCTGAAGACAACCGAGGCAACCCACTTGCGCGTTGTAAGACTAACCACCGATGACGGCCAGCGCATTGTAGGCGTTCAGATACCGAGCGACCACGTAGGCGAAGTATTAGGCGCTCTGGGTGTTGCTCGGAGGTTGCGCGAGACGAATGAGATTTTCAATGCGATATTAGAGGACGGGGAAGAAATCGCGCTTACAGCCGGGCTCAAGCTTAAACGTGGAGCCATTCACCGGGACCCTGTCATCGAGCTAACCGGCGCTCACCCAACTATGTTTGCAACTCTCAGGAAGCTTGGTTTAATAAACGAGCAGATCGCGTGGAAACAGAGATTTTTCGTCCCGATTGAGGAAGAGCGAGGCAATGCAGTCATAGCGGCTCTATTAGAGCAGTTCCCGGTTATCGCTACCGAGGACGAAGAAGCGGACACCGACGTACCATCTGAAGGTGCTATCCCTGCTGAAAACTCTACGCAATTAGTTGACCTCGAAAGTTGGGTTATTGCGCCGGCTAACACCTGTACTAATGATACGACGCCGGCAGATCAGACAGCGATAACGCAGACCGAAAAAGCGCTGACCAATGAAATGCCCGAGGCGACCAGCACGCGCCCAGACCAGAACCCATTATTGCCAATCAGACCGCAAGCGAGCGCCCCCGCCATGCTCCAATCGTTCCAACCGGACTATCGCACAACAGCGATTCAGATAGGTTTCAACTTTGCAGAAAGCGAGTCCTAACCGGACTCGCTTTCTGAACAGCCTGGCACTACCGCGGTTAGCCCAAAGTTAACTCACACTGCTAATCCCGCCCACCCTCTCCTTGGTATAACAGCTGACAGACAGCTCTGTTGGGAACTGGGCCTAGAGGATCGATTTTAGGTAAGCAGTGAGCTTTTTTTCCTTGATAATCAGATGGTGCTCTGTGTTGTATTCAATGAGGTCGAGGTTCCGAAATCGCTGCATGAATACGCTGATCCGCGGCCGCGTCGTCCCTACCATTGTCCCCAATTCTTCATGAGAAATCTTGACCTCGATGCGTATGCTGCGCGGGTCTTTCTTTCCGAACTTTCTGGCGATTTGCAATAAGGTCGTCCCCAGGCGCTGCTCGCTATCAACCGTTACCAGATTGGCTATGACAGCCTGTTGGTCGGCAACCCGCACAGCCAGATACTTGATGAAGCCTTCGAGGAGAGAGTCTTGAGCTAGGCGATCGAGAAACTTGGTACAAGGGATCTCTTTCAGGAAAGAATCTTCCATCGCGGTCGCTGTTTCCAACCGGCCCCCAAGCCCAGACAGGCACAGCTCGCCGAAAACATCTCCCGGGCCGTGGATGGCCAGCATGCACTCTTTACCTTCAGACGAGGCCATGACCAGCTTGATCTGTCCTTTTTCGATGAAGTATACAGTCTCGCGTTCATCTCCAGGCGTGTAGACATGATCGTGCTTGCCGATCTTGATAGGGCTCGAGTTCTTGGTTTCGTTGAACAACGACCCTTGCATCTGTTCTTTGAATTGATCCGACTGAGAAGCTTCTTGAATCATACTTCTTCTCTTCCATTTTCCGCTGATTTATCTTTCAATGCTTATCGACTACCTAAGTATGCGCTTCCGATAAAAGCGGCGCTGTTCGATATTGAACAATTGTCCACTTTGCCATCCACGGAGTTGAAAATACCCTGAACTAAAAGAACTCGTCCCTTCTAGCCCGTCAACGCGAACGGATATCGGTTTCTCCCTCATCTCTAGCTCAGATTCCCCGTTGCCGAAGGAATAAGGTGAAGGGCAGGTTTTGCAGGTTCGTTTCTGAGAGTTACTTCCTAAACGACTAGTGATGAGTGGTGGAGTCAGCTTCGTCAATAAGCCGGTCAATCGTTTGCTCCAGATGGTCAAAGTCCGGTTTGACAAGGTACGCCTGCGCGCCGGCATCCAGTCCCTTCTTAATATCAGCTTGATAGCCCGCGCCTGAATAGAACATTATCGGCGTGTCTGAGTCAAAGGCGCGAATCTGCTGACATAGCTCAATTCCGTTGCTGCCCTCGGTTATCCAATGATCGAGTATGCACAAGGCGAGCCCGCCGGACCTGGCACTTTCCAACGCAGCGGACAGAGAAGCGGCGATTTCCGCTTCGTAGCCGTACTGGTCAAGCAGGACACTCATCATATTCCTGGTGTCCTCATGGTCATCGACCCAGAGAATCCGTTTTCTTGCTTCTGACGTGGTTGCCATTGCTGTCATTTACCACCTCGCAATTTCGAGCCTATTACTTTATACAGGCCCCCTTCTAATCGAACGTTTAAGCTTTCTTTGTACCTGCCGAAGCAGTTAGGCCTTGAACACCTTACCAATCGGTCTACGGGGTCGTCGTGAATGAATGTCATCGTTGCCGACGCGGTAGACCTATTAGTAAACTGCGGCCACAAGACTCGCATCGCGGATTCAATGCGGTTCAATACTAGACAAGTGTAAAAATATAGATTCGATGGGACAGGGCGTGCGCAGCCGGCTAGGCAATCGATGCCAGGTAAGCGGTGAGCTTAAT
Source organism: Acidobacteriota bacterium (assembly GCA_038040445.1). NCBI lineage: Bacteria > Pseudomonadati > Acidobacteriota > Blastocatellia > Candidatus Onstottus > Candidatus Onstottus frigus. The sequence goes on from JBBPIG010000005.1 coordinate 280,284, forward strand.
TTCCTTAACAATTAGATGGTGCTCTGTGCTGTATTCAATGAGGTCGAGGTTCCGGAATCGCTGCATGAATACGCTGATCCGTGGCCGCGTTGTGCCGATCATGTTCGACAGTTCTTCGTGTGAAATCCTCAGCTCGATCTGTGTAATGCGAGGGCCTTTCTTGCCCAATTGTCTGGCCAGGTGCAACAAGGTCTTCCCTAAGCGTTGTTCGCTATCAACCGTCACCAGATTAGCGATGACTTCCTGTTGGTCTCCCACGCGCACAGCCAGATACTTGACGAAACCTTCAAGCAGCGAGTCGGTGGCTAAACGTTCAAGGAACTTTGCACACGGAACCTTCTTCAATCGCGTGTCTTCCATTGCGGTCGCAGTTTCCAGCCGGCCCGCTATCCCCGACAGGCACAGCTCGCCAAAGACATCTCCTGGAGCGTGGATAGCAAGTAGACATTCTCTGCCTTCAGAAGAGAGCATCAGCAGCTTTACCTCCCCGCTCTCAATGAAGTAGACCATCTCGTCTTGCTCTCCAATAGTGTGACGTTTTCGTGTTTCGGAATCTTGATGGCACGCGAGTTCTTCACCTCGCGTTCCAACGACTCGCGCATCTGCTTTTTTAATAGATCGGTCTCTGGATAATCTTGAATCGTGCTTTGCCTCCGTTCTGGGGTCTTAGGAGGTAGTGACTGTTAATTACCGTTCGGGCCAATAATGTAAACAATCACGGTAAGAGCTTTCAAGACTGGAAGCTAACCGCCTCTTTAGCCCGACTAGTGATTGAGTGATCATGGGCGCAGCTTATCTGGCTACACCTTGCCTGTGCCTGCTGGCTAGTCCACCTAATCCCGGCCAACTATTTTCGAGAATGTCCCATACTGCACAGAAACTGATCTCGAACACGCGTAGCATTCGAGAGTAAACCGGAGTCGGGATAGAGCCTTGGTGCACTCGACACGGAGAACGTGCTAACACCTGGAGGTGAACCATGCTTTGGACAATCTTAGTTATTCTACTGGTCCTGTGGCTGCTGGGGATGATCGGCGGCGTCGGCGGTGGATTAATCCACCTGTTGCTTGTTGTGGCGGCAATAGTATTGGTCTTCAACCTGTTAAGCGGCCGCCGAAGGGCCGTCTAAGCGAAACGCAACCGCTTTACTGTGACTGAGGCAGATGAGGAAGTAAGGGACGTGATTCTGAATCAGGCGCAGAAGACCTCGCCTGCGTAGGCAGGCGCTCGCTGAACCGGTTAGAGAGATGATGGAAATTACTGCTATAGGGATAGGCCTGATGATGACGGGAGTGGGAGTAGCGGTCGGGGGACTCATGCTCGAAGCCACGTTCTTGATCTTGGGCCGAGCCCTTCGAGATCCTCCCCTAGCCGCATCATTTGAGCCTCTCGCCATCCACTTTAATTAGGTGAGTAATGCGCTGAACCCGGTCGAGCAGGGGTTCTCAGCGCTGTGAGGGTTAGCAGGCCCGATGATATCTACACGGTGGGAATAAACGCGAGACGCTATACCTCATCGAAGAAGGGCAAACAGAAACAAACTGAGCAAGGAGCGCAATATGGATCCAATGAACCGCAGTGAGAGTTTGACCGCAGGGAAAGAGATTTCTAGTTACGGATCACCATCCACGAGCGGTGTTTCCACCCTCGACACAATCAAGGACACTGTTGCCGACAAGTTGCACGCCGTTGCCGGAGCAATTCAGCAGAAGGCCGGACAGAATCAAGAAAACGCAGTTGCCGGCTACGCCGGTCAGGCTGCCGGATGGTTGGATGACGCAGCGGAATACGTTCGCGACGTGGACCAGCAAAAGGTTAAGGCGGACCTTCAAAAACAGGTACGGAACAATCCTGGCCGCAGCCTGCTCGTAGCGGGAGCTGCCGGGCTTTTGCTCGGATTCCTATTTAGGAGGAGGTAAAGCCCGTATGCAGGTGCGAAGGGACTTTGATCAGCGACCCGAAGCAAGCTTGCCGCGCGAATCGTTTGGCGAGTTGCTGGGTCAATTGGCTAACAACTCCGCTGCTCTGGTCCGCGATGAGATCCAGCTCGCCAAGCAGGAAATGAGCGAGAAAGTCAGTGTACTCCGCTCCGGGATACTCGTCGTCGCCATCGGATCGCTTATCGGACTGGCGGCAATCCTGGCCCTAACGGCCGCCGCAATCATAGGGCTGGCGAATTATGTTAGCCCTGGGTACTCGGCGCTCATCATCGGCGGGACGCTTGCTATCATCGGAAGCATAATCGCTTCCGTAGGGCTCGGCCAAATCAAGCGCATCAGCCTTACGCCAAGACAGACTATCGAGACGCTCGAGGAGGATAAAGAATGGCTGAAATAACAAACGTAGCTACTCAACAGCGCCAGCACGACGAGACGCCGGATAGAAGCGCTGTCGCGATTCGTCAAGATATAGCCGCCAAGCGAGAGTCTATCTCCGCGACGGTAGACAAGCTCGGCGAGCGCATACAGGAGACGTTCGACTGGCATGAGTACGTCGCTGAGTATCCTGTGGCCGCGTTGGGGTTGGCCACCGGAGCAGGGTTTCTAATAGCAGGAATCTTCAAGCGAAAGCCCACGCCGCAAGATCGAATTCTGGATGCAATGGCCGAACTCACTGAGGACATGACTGACCGCGTGGGCGGGGTCATGGCAGGAGTGATACAGAAGAAGATGTTGTCGGGCCGCACTGTGAAGGCGGCTGCTACCGCGATGTTCGCGAAGGCAGCGGTAGATTTTCTGAGGAAACGGATAAGTGGCGCGATAGCCGGCGACATATCGCGGCCAAGTCAGACACAGACTCAGAGCAGAACGCCGAACAATTCCGATACGAATGTTCAACCGTCTCGCTTCTCTACGGCAGGTAGGTAGTAAACGCGGCTGACATCTCAATTTAACAAGGAGGAAAGTAAATGGAATCGAACAAGAATGTAACAGAGCAAGGCAAAACGACCGGTGGTAGTCCTAATAACCCGTCTAACACAACCCCGCAATCCACCTCACAGCCACAGAGGCACGTTCAGCAGGATCCGGATGCTGCTAACAAGCCGTCTACCGCAACAGCGCAACCATCTGGGACACCAGGGTTCGCGGGCACAGCGCCTCAACGTGCGCGCGAAATCGTTTCGGATGTTGGCAGCGGAGTACAGACTGCCTACGATCAGACGGTGAAGGCTGTAAGCGAGGCATACGACAAGACAAGCGAAGTCGTTAGCAGCACCTACGATCAGACGATGACCTACGGGCGCGACAACCCGGGCAAGCTAACGCTGATAGCCTTCGGCGCGGGTATAGGCATTGGCGTACTTCTCGCCTCCGGTCTCGGCGGTGGGCGCAGCCGCAACAGCCGCTTTGCAGAGCCTATTGTGACCGCGCTTTCGCAAGTCGCTCTGCAGTTGTTTAGATAGTTAAGGGCCATTCCTGAACGGTCCGTTCGTCTAATCAGCTAGACAAGAAACCCCCAGGGGCATCTGTTCATGGTGCCCCCTGTTGGGGCTTCATGCTTTACTCGCCGATTTCCCAAATCACGAGAGTGCGTAAGGCTTTCGCTCCGCACGATGGTTTTGTTTCGCCTAACCGTGATACGAGCGAGACGCACGAGTTCCGGCGGCACCTATGTGGCCACGTGATGTATCGAGACTGTCATAGACGTGTTAGCCGGATGGTTTGGATACGCAGGTCACGAAATGGTGATCCATTTCGGTGCACAATCGGATTTGGAACTAATAGCAGGCTTACAACTGCGAAATGAAATTTAGTCAGGGGGTACAATGAGCGAATATCGAGAAACCAGAACAGTAGTTGAAGAGGTGCCAATCAAACGTGCTCGGCCCGTCACCGAGACCCAGTACGCTACGGTGGTCACCGAAGAGCGGGGAATCTCAGGCGGGGCAATCGCAGCGCTGGTACTGGCAGCAATCGCGGCCGCAGTAGTAATAACCATTCTGATCCTCAACAGTAGGCAGAGTGAGACTGAGGATCAACTCGCCCTGGAGAGAGCGAGAACCGCAGCTGCTCAGCAGGCTACATCACAGCAGCCCTCGCAGCCCTCACAGCAGCCAATTATTGTGATGCCGTCGCAGCCTTCGACGGTACAACAAGTACCCGTTCCTGTTCCGTCGCAACCTGTGCCCGCCGCAGTGCCGAGCGCGCCTACCAGCACGGAACTCGAAATCGACGTGAACTCGAAGTTCTTAGACGATCAAGAGCTGAAGTCTTCGTCAATCGATGTGAAGGTCTCAGGGAGTACGGCTCTGCTTAGCGGTCGAGTACCCAACCAGGATCTAAAAACACGCGCAGAAAAGATTGCAAAGACGGTCAGGGGAATCCGCAGTGTCATCAATAATATTGTCGTGCAGGAGTAACAGACCTTGACGACCGGCTAGTACTGGGCATGGACTGGTGCCATCGCCTAATTTACACACGATCGTAAAAAAGGAGGGGAGATGAACGCATACGACCTGTTGAAGGAAGACCACAAAAAGGTTGCCGCTATTTTCGAGAAACTGGAGCCAACCACCGAACGAGCATTAAAGACCCGAGAGGAACTATTCAATAAGCTCAACAGTGAGCTAGAAGTTCACGCGGCCGTCGAGGAGCAGATCCTTTACCCCGTCCTCAAGGAAGCTGCGGAAACGCGTGAAATCACCTTCGAAGCGTTTGAGGAACACCGTGTTGTCAAAGAGCTGCTGAAAGAACTCAGCACCACGCCGAAGGACACCGAGGAGTGGACGGCTAAACTGACGGTCCTCAAAGAGAACGTCGAGCATCACGTCGAAGAGGAAGAGGAAGAGATGTTCAAGAAGGCCCGCAAGGTCCTGACTGACAAGGAAGCGGACGAACTCGGCGCTCGAATGCAAGCCGCGAAGACTAAACTAGCCGCGTCGGCCCATTGATTTGGAAGCGTTTTGCTGAGCCACGACTGCTGGTTGAAATCGGAGCGCTCACCAGAACCTCAACAGTCGCTTCCTGAGCAGAGAGCCTCGGGGATGCTTATTTAGGAGCAATCGGTATGGAAGGTCCCGCACGCGGATGTCTCGCCGGGTTGATCTCTTGGAAGCTCGGCGGCGGCATATTCTCCACGATCATCGTATTCATCATCGTGTTTTGGCTGCTCGGTCACTTGCATTGCTAGTCGCAATTGGTTCGACACCGCCGAAGGTGACGGAGCCACAATGGACCGACGACGGGTGACACAGAAGTCGATGCAAGGCTTCCTGAGTACACCCTTCAATCTGAATAGTCTCTTTGGGATTATTCTTACGTTACTAACTTACTAACAAGAGCAGGAGCTCGAACAAGGGGAAATTCATATGGAAGATTCGAAAGCTACACGAGAGCGCTCAAGGGTTGTGACTGGAATGTTCAAAGATCGAGAGAGCGCGGAACGCGCATATCAATCAGTCACTGACCGCGGTTACAAGACGGAAGACGTGAACTTGCTGATGTCCGACGACACTCGCAAGAAGCATTTCACAACCGAAGACGGACCGGACACGGACCTTGGCAACAAAGCCCTCAAGGGCGTGGGCACCGGCTCAGCAATTGGCGGAACAGTGGGCGCGATCCTGGCTTTGATCGGGGCTGCTGTGACGCTGGCCATTCCGGGACTCAACATCATTGCGGCGGGACCTATCGTAGCGGCGTTGACGGGAGCAGGCGCAGGAGGAATAGCCGGAGGCCTAATCGGCGGGCTCGTTGGATGGGGAATTCCTGAGGAACGCGCCAAAGCATACGAGTCGGGTCTTAAGGAAGGCGGCATCGTGATGGGAGTCAATCCGCGCAACGATGCGGACGCGGAGTACTTCGAACAGGAGTGGAAGAAAAACCGCGGTGAACAGATTTATCGCTAATCTTTCCCTGGCAAGTATGAGTACGGGAGGTGTCTTGGACACAGCAGGCCCTCTCGTACTCCTGTTTCCTCGCAAAGCGGCAACAGCCTGCGCGTCGACACTTTACCGAGGAAATGGGACAAAGAGGCGAAGGTGGAATGTGGGAGGCTGAGGCAAGAAGTGGAGAACTCTATGAGAAAAGCGAAGAGCAAGCAGGTTAAGGCTGACGGGCAGAGGGCAAACAAAACAGCCAATCGAGCAAAGAATGTTGGATCCCGTGCGAACGACGACGTTAAGCTGGATGATCTAGCAAGAAACACCGAAGACGCCGCCGGAGAATATCTCACGACCAATCAGGGCGTTCGGATCAACGACAATCAGAATTCGCTAAAAGCAGGTGATCGAGGGGCGACCCTGCTTGAGGATTTTATTCTCCGCGAGAAGATCACTCACTTCGATCACGAGCGAATTCCCGAACGAGTCGTGCACGCCCGTGGTTCAGCGGCCCATGGGTACTTTCAGGTCTATAAGTCGATGGCTCGTTATACAAAAGCTGGGTTTCTTCAGGACCCATCCGTCAAAACGCCGGTGTTCGTGCGTTTTTCGACGGTCGCTGGTTCGCGAGGATCAAGCGACCTCGCTCGTGACGTGCGCGGGTTCGCCGTCAAGTTCTATACGCAGGAAGGAAACCACGATCTTGTCGGGAATAACATGCCGGTCTTTTTCATTCAGGATGCAATTAAGTTTCCCGACCTGATCCACGCAGTCAAACCGGAACCGCACAATGAAATTCCGCAAGCTGCCTCGGCCCATGACACGTTCTGGGATTTTATTTCGCTGATGCCGGAATCGATGCACATGGTCATGTGGGTGATGTCGGATCGCGCAATTCCCAGAAGCCTCCGAATGATGGAGGGGTTCGGGGTTCATACGTTTCGGTTTATCAATGACCAGGGCAAGGCGCGTTTCGTAAAGTTTCATTGGAAACCGCTGCTCGGCATGCACTCCGTTGTATGGGATGAGGCGCAGAAGATATCCGGCAAAGATTCTGACTTTCATCGTCGCGATCTTTGGGAGGCCATTGAAAACGGCGACTATCCCGAATGGGAGTTTGGCGTTCAGATCGTCGAGGAAAAAGATGAGGACCGTTTCGCTTTCGATCTTCTTGATCCGACGAAACTCATCCCTGAAGAGATTGTCCCGGTGCGACTGATCGGCAAGATGACGCTCAATCGCAATCCTGAAAACTTCTTCGCAGAGACGGAGCAAGTTGCTTTTCACGCGGGCAACATTGTGCCTGGAATTGACTTTACTAACGACCCGCTGCTTCAAGGAC